>CALIMD010000200.1 GCA_938028645.1 uncultured Alphaproteobacteria bacterium | reverse complement strand
CCTATAATGTACTAGGCGATAATTGTAGTGATTGTCAAAACGAGTAACTTCCAATACTCCGCATTGATGTAAGTCGAATTTGGGGTAATAAAAAGTTTATCCTAAATAAATACGAAATTTTCTTTGTCTATTAGTCAGAGTATTTCTCAATTGCTTTATTTGTCGCGTCTGTTTTGCGGTCTCCACCGAATAGCAACCCCGCGGTTGTAAACGCAATTGATAAACCTACCGCGGATAAGGTTGCACCGATTCCCCAGATTGGACCATATTCTCGCCATATGAACAAAATTCCGTACCAGAATGCAGCAAATGATGACACGGTGGCTAAGAGTAAAAAACCAATACGCATACATAGACCGCCTATTCGGTTTGCTGATATTAACTCCCGAAATGCGGCGCTACTTTCAGCCTCTTGAATCGCTTTCCGGATTTCTTTACGCGCAGTTTTAGCCCAGCTTTTGTAACTTGTTCCTGTCTTTCCATCTAACCGATCTGGATTAAGGATCAATTCCTCCAGATGGTCTACTATTTCTTTAGCCCTTTCTTTCGCATGACGTTTTTTCAAATCAGGGAAAGGGGATGTGTCTTTCTTTTTATCGTCTTCTGTTGCTGGTTTCGCTAAAATTAGCTCAGTGATTCTAACTGGAGAGGGGTTTTTCGACGCCCGATGTTGTAAATTAGGACCGTTCTGGTTGCCTTGCTCAAATGTACTTAAACTATTCATTTCTCATCAGACTCCATAAGCGCCACTAGTGTATACTAGATGCTCCTGAAAGTAACGATTAAGAATTCTCTTATTAGATATATCTAGACATCTAAATTTCACTGATAATGAAACATCGGATGGCTCATATCTCACAGTTTCTATAAAAGTTTGAAATAATGCTCCGGGGCCAGCAGTAGGGACTAATATTTTAAGTTTTGTGATCCGAGGCGGTTGTAAAATACCATAATAACTAGCTATCTTGAATCCAGAAAAACTCCAATTTTCAATGGCATAAGGCGTATTCCCGATAACGGTCGTCAGTGGCGAGTTACTTCGTTGATACTCGCGTCGTTCGATAAAATCGGAGCGTTTTTGAATATTAATACACTGCATTTAGGAGCCCTTCTCAACTAAGCTAGAAAACTATTGCAACGTATGTGCCAGTTTTCTGATTGTCTAAGAGTAAGGAAATACCTGGCTATTTATCGCCTAATAATTTTTGGTAAAGTATTCAGTCGTTTTAATACTTTTTCTAGAGAGGTTGAATTTTCTAATACTTTTGGTCCATGCCAAAGCGTAAAATTCAATACCTGACTGGTTCCCTTTCGTTTTTTTTCTAAGCAGTATGTTGGACGTTCCTGGCTATTCCTATAGATAGAGAAAATCGAAATATCTCCTGTTTGATCTATGGCATAGTCTTTCCAATAACCTTTAATTACGCCGTTGCTATAGTTTGATAGAATTCTATTCAATTCAAGTTTAGTGAAACTTAACGAGCTTCTTTTTTTTTGTTTTGTCGCATTAAAAGAAATTAAGTTTACCATTTTAAAGCGACCATGAAATTTTCTACCAATTTATACGATGTCATACAATTTTTTATTTAGTAAAGAGTGTAGCTAGTATTTATGTCCATGATAGCTATCATTTTTTGAATTCAAATATAAAACTAGTAAATTTCTTGAATTATAAGATTAGAGCATTAAAAAAAGGTTAATAATACACCCTTTCAAACCGATTTAATATATTCTCGAAAATTATAAAGTTTTAAACGGTTTGTTAGTTTGATTTATGATCTTGTGGAGGTTACTGTGCGCCTATTGGTTGATGTTAATAACAGACCGAAGTTAACCGGAGAATAGTGTGGCAGACCTTTTCCAAGAAATTGATGATGAGTTACGGCAAGACAAAGCGTCAAGACTGTGGAGAGTTTACGGAAAATACGTTGTTGCAGCAGCAATATTAATCATTATATCCGTTGGCGGATATAAGTTTTGGCAACAAAAGCAACTTGATGATGGTGAAAAGGCTTCAATTTCTTATGAGTCGGCGCTGGCGCGTTCCGCCTCCGGAGACCATAAGGGGGCAATTGATCAGTTGAATGGGGAAGAGATAGGAGCAGTCGCAGGTTATGCGGCGCTATCTCAAATGCAAAAAGCCAATTTAGCAATGAAAATAAATGATTTTGAAGCAGCTTTAATCACTTTCAAAGATATTGCCGAAAATGATAACTATCCTCAGTCAATTAAAGAGTGGGCCAGCTTCCGGTACGTAGCTGTTCGCGTCGAGAAGCAAATTGACTCAAATGCTCCTGCTGATCTTGATTCATTAATAGCTACGGATAGCCCTTGGAGGTTTTTGTTGAAAGAGATAAAAGCCATTAGAGAGATTGAAACCGGGAACAAGAGTGAAGCAAAGGCTATTTTCTCTGAGCTAGCCGATGACGAAAATGCACCGGAGCGGCTCCGTGTGAGAGCAGCAGAATTTCTGAAAACCCTCCAGTAAACAGGGAGCTTTAATAGGTATGATCGTTGCTATAACGCATATAGTCCCTTGTATAAGACAATTTCTGGTATTTGCGCTGGTTGTGGGTAGCACCGGTTGTGGTGCTGGTTTTTTAGGAGAAAAAGAAACCGAGGAACGGCTAAAAGGTAAACGTGTATCGATTAATTATTTAAAAAGTGACTTGATAGCTGATAAAAGGGTAGAAAACGTCACGATCGTTTTACCTTATCCCAAGATTAATAATACATGGCTCAAACAAGGGGGAAACCCCACTAATTCAATGCACCATCTCTCACTTGGGGACACTCCCCAAAAAATATGGGATGTAAAAGCCGGTGTTGGATCATCAGACGACTCAGTGTTATTGGCCTCCCCTATAATAATAAATCAAAAAGTTTTTGTTTTGGATGCAAATGGCACACTCAAAGCCTTCAATTTGGCAGATGGGTCCTTAATTTGGGAACAAAGTCTGAAACCAGCAGAAAATTCGGTTTACAGTGGGGCGATTGCTTCTGACTCGAAATTCATTTTTGTTACGTTAGGTTCTGGGGAGTTAGTCTGTATTAAAAGTTCGGATGGATCAGAGGTCTGGAGGGCCTCTATAAAAAGTCCATTACGAGGAGGAGCAAATGTTGTTGACGATAGAGTATATGTAGTCACCATAGATAATAAAACATTATCATTCTCTGCCAAAACAGGACAGCGACTTTGGACACATTCGGGCGCCTCTGAGGCAGCGGCTCTGATAGGGGGAGGGAGCCCAGCTGTAAAGAATGATGTTGTTGTTGTCAGTTATTCATCTGGTGAAATCTTTGGTTTAAAAGCTGAGACGGGCCGAGTTTTTTGGGCTGATCATCTAGGAGCTGATAATGGTTTGAATGGTATTGCTCAAATCACTGATATCAATGGCAATCCTGTGATTGACCGTGGATTAGTATTCAATATTAGTAACTCAGGAAGATTATTAGCTACTGAGCTTAAAACAGGAGGAAGAATTTGGGAGCGCTCTATATCGGGAGCGAATACCCCTTGGATTGCGGGAGAATTTATTTTCGTTATTTCGAATGAAGGGCAGATAATTTGTCTTACCCGGAAATCGGGATTAATTAAATGGGTGACCCAGATGCCGATGTTTGAATCCCCGGAAGATAAAGAGGGGATAATTAAATACGTTGGGCCGATCATGGTGGGAGACCGGTTGATCGTTGCATCCTCTCGCGGTGAAATTTATTCTTTATCTCCCTATAAAGGAACAATTTTGGGAAAAGTTAATGTATCTGGGAGCGTTTACATCTCTCCGGTCGTGGCAGGGCAAACACTTCTTGTGTTAAGTGATTCTGGTGTTTTGACGGCCTTTCGCTAACTTAAATCGATAGGTAATTTATCAATGACACTCACAGTAACGATTATTGGTAGACCGAATGTCGGAAAGTCTACCTTGTTTAATAGACTTGTGGGTAAAAAACTAGCATTAGTGGATGATTTACCTGGGGTGACCAGAGACCGACGCGAAGGAATCGGTAAAATAAGTGATTTAGAATTTGTGCTATTTGATACCGCAGGCCTAGAGAATGTTACTGATGGTACACTTGAAAGTCGAATGCGTCAGCAGACTGAGACTGCTGTTTTACAATCAGATGTAGTACTGGTTGTGATCGATGCTCGAGCTGGCGTTACGCCCTTAGATTCCTTCTTTTCCCAGTGGGTTAGAACCGTTAAAAGCCAGATAATTCTAGTGGCAAATAAATGTGAAGGTAGGGCAGCATATCCTGGATTAATAGAGTCATATAGTTTGGGTTTAGGAGAACCAATTGCTGTATCAGCGGAACATGGTGAAGGAATGGCAGAATTATATACTGCCTTATCTGCTCTAGATAAAAAAGATCGTCATGAAGAAGAGGATATGGGGAAAGACTGGGATCATGGAATTGAGGAAAATAGTAGCCTTGAAAAAACTTGGGCTGACTCAGAAACTCCTAGAATATTGAGATTAGCCATTGTTGGACGGCCCAATGTTGGGAAGTCGACATTAATTAATGCATTAATTGGCCAGAATAGAGTTTTAACCGGTCCAGAGGCAGGAATAACTCGGGACGCGGTTGAAATAGATTGGTCATGGGGAGGGCGTCCCGTAAAACTTTTTGATACAGCTGGTTTGAGGAGAAAGTCAAAAATAGAGGGGCGTCTAGAAAAAGCATCAGGTGATGACACTTGGCGGGCCATACGATTTGCTCATGTGGTGGTTTTGCTGGTCGATGCAACTATGTTATTGGAACGTCAAGACCTAAATTTAGCTAGACTTGTCGTGGAAGAGGGCCGCGCGCTAGTTCTAGGAGTAAACAAGTGGGACGTTGTCTCAAACCGCAATAATGCGTTGAAATTACTCAGAGAGAGAATCCAGCAATCACTTCCTCAGGTTAAGAGCATCCCGTATATTACTGTATCGGCTCTTCAATCTAGAGGGTTGGATAAGCTATGCGATTCTGTTCTCGCTGCCTATAATTTATGGAACCAAAGAGTTTCAACTTCTCATTTAAATAAGTGGCTCTCTGATACGGTTGATGCGCATCCACCACCACTTGCTAATGGAAGGCGTATTAAACTGCGATATGTAACACAAGCCAAGACGCGACCACCTTCATTTTTTTGCTTTTGTAGTCGCCCAGACGCATTACCAGAATCGTATGTCCGTTATCTGGTTAATTCCCTTCGAAAAGAGTTTTCTTTACCTGGAATTCCTATAAGATTTTTATTGAGAGGAGGGAAAAACCCGTACGTATGATTTGTTTTTTGGCAGTTTAATTGGATTTGAAGTCACTATCTAGGTCGTTGGGGGAGTATTGGCATGAAAAATGCTTCATAAACAAAAGAAGGGG
>CALIMD010000199.1 GCA_938028645.1 uncultured Alphaproteobacteria bacterium | reverse complement strand
ATTTTGATAAAAAGATGTATGGAATTTTTTGACCCCCAATACTTGATCATAGACCAAAATATTGTATCTGTCAGGGTCAGGTCTCTTCTAACAAACGAAACGAGGACATAATGTTTATACAAACCGAGGAAACGCCAAATCCGTCTACTCTAAAATTTCTTCCGGGCAGAGAGGTATTGCCAAACGGAAGTATGGATTTTAGATCTGAACAAGACGCGAAGAAATCCCCTCTAGCTGCAGCCTTATTTGTCGTCGATGGAGTAGTTGGTGTGTTTCTTTCAGATGACTTTATCACCATCACGAAGCGTGATGACAAAGATTGGCATCTAATGAAGCCCGGTTTACTTGGCGTCATCATGGAACATTTTACCGCAAACCGTCCCGTCGTTATTTCAGATGGCGAAAATAGCTCGTCGGGTAGTTCGGTTCAGGACGAGGACGAGGAAGTTGTATCGCAAATAAAAGAACTATTGTACACAAGAGTGCGACCAGCAGTCGCTCAAGATGGGGGAGATATTGTATTTGAGGACTTTACGGATGGTACAGTAACAGTTCAGATGAGAGGGGCGTGTGCCGGGTGTCCTAGTTCTACAGCCACTCTTAAAATGGGCATAGAAAATATGCTGAGGCACTACATACCAGAAGTGAAAGAGGTTGTAGCGGCAGAAATGTAAGAACGATTGTTTTGGCGGGATCGTTTGCAAAGAAAACAATCAAATATTACTTTTTTTATTTTCGTAATCCTACTGTTTACCTCGTCAGTAGGATTCGTAAATTTTGGTAAACTGCTTCGGGAGCCTGTCCAAAAAAATAACTCTTTTGTGATCCATAAGCACGTTCCAATCTTTTTTGAGCATTATGGAAAAATAAAAAAACTCCAAAATTCAAGTGTATCTGAAACAGCCGATATAAAAGGGTATTTTGATTCCCAGTCTTCAAAATTAAATCCGTTACCAGAACACTCTCAGCTCGTTGCACCTATTTTCATTTGGCGTCTGCCAAAGGATCTCATAGGGATAGAAAAAGTAAATTATAGAAAAAAAACTTTCATAACGCTTCTTCTACCACTACTGATTAGACACAATATTGCAATTACCCAAAAGCGTTCGTCCCTCAAAATACTTATTGAAAAGCCAATTTTGAGCCTTTCTATTGATGAACAAAATTGGCTAGTAAAAACCGCTCTTTACTATAAAATCTTTGATAAAAATATACCAAAACCGATTATAACAAAGGAAATATTAAAGGAGTTATTGAATAGGATTGATATTATTCCTGTTTCATTGGCTTTAGCGCAATCCTCCTTGGAAACTGGTTGGGGAACTTCTCGGTTTTCCATTGATGGAAATGCATTATTTGGTCAATGGACATGGAAAACTAATAAAGGCATTCGCCCCAAACAAAGAGCTCCAGGAACAAAACATTCCGTTCTCCGCTTTAGTCAATTGGCTGAGTCAATAGAGGATTACACTCATAATTTGAACTCTAGTTCACATTATAGAAGCCTTAGGTCTAAACGAAGTGCACTGAGAAAAGCAGGCTATCCAACCGATATATGGTCTCAAAACTTAGTGGATGAACTCAAAAAGTATTCGTCTGATTCCGAACATTATATTTCAACAATAAAGGCTATTATCCGAGAAAATCGATTAACAGACTTTGATAATTACTCATTGTCCCCTTGAGCTAATCATTTGCAAAGGTGGTTTAAACAGTATTATTAGTTTGAAACCAAAAACTGGATGCCAAACCAACGCCAACGCTTATTGGGACCAGGAAGAGTGCAATTAACCCTAGATCTGCCCTTAGGAAGCATAGAATTGAATCTCGCCTCTATTCTACGCCCTAATCGTTCTAGGCGTAATTCGCCTTCGTTCGACGAGAAACAAGCAAGCTGCTTTATAGAGCCAATCGAGCTATCGACAGTAAAACCAAATGCGGGAGGATTTTCAACCAATAAAGGGTCCGATGGTAAAACATCGTCAACGGGCAATGGTAACGCATTTGTAACAAGGCGGAATCTATCTATTCCTCCATATCTCTCATTCAAGGCGAATCTTGGAAGGGCAAATTGATCAGAAGAACTATTTAAAGCACCAGAGCTCTGTGTAAAGGCAGCTTTGAAACCACGGTCTTTAATTAACTGTCGAACCGATGAGTTATATTCTCCATAAGGATATGCAAACAGATCAGGACGCGAGCCTATTTCCCTACTAATCCGAACATTAGCTTTATCTATCTCTTGCTTTACCTCCTCTATAGAGATTAGAGGTAAGTGCTTATGGGATTTGGTTTGGCTACCTATTGTCACTCCTGCTGATTTTAATTCCCGTATCTGATCCCAGCTCATATAGCCGGTCGCCTGGCGGTCTACTACATCAGTGGAAACGAAAAGTGTAAAAGGTATCTTTGCTTCACGTAGTAATGGCCAAGCCTTCTCATAGACAGAGTTATACGCATCGTCGATGCTAAGACCAACAGTAAAATCGGGAAGTTTTTTTCTATCATTAATTTTTTGAACTATTTCGGTGATTGGTAATACATTGTAGCGTTTCCTCTTCAATTCCAATATATGGGACTTAAATTGTTCCATTCTAATACTAGTAGATGGAAATTGTCCCTCACCAAAACGATGATAAGCTAAAATCACAGCTGAACCGGCACTTTTAAATTCATTCGCCTTGACAGTATAATCTGACTTGAAGAGTGCACATAAGATAAACAGCACCATAATCTGAAAAACAGCAATTTTGTTTCTCATTGCGTACCAATCTCTATCATTAATTCGATTTTTTAAGTTTATACTTTTGAAGTAATAAAATAAAAGAAAATATAATTGATGGAATATCTTCAATATGAAAATGATAACAATATTCAAAGGATTTGATAGTTTTTATGCTAACGTTAGCCATTGATAGTTCTAGTTCCTCGTGTTCCGTGGCAGTAATGTCAAATGGAATCATCTCTAATAAAGTGAAGGCCCACATGGAACGGGGTCATGGAACCGCGATCATGCCGATGATCCAAAAAGCCATATATGCATCTAATTTTTCACTTTCTGATTTTACGGGCATAGCAGTCACTATTGGTCCTGGTTCTTTTACTGGATTGAGGATTGCTATGGCGGCAGCAAAAGGTCTTGCAATAACGCATACTATACCATTAATCGGCATTTCATGTTTCGAAGCAGTTGCTCAAAGAGTTAATCAACGGGACGGAGCGTTGCCATATGACCTTTTGTTGATTGCTTTAGACAGCAAACGAGAAGACCTCTATCTAGAATGCAGAGACTCACTAAATAAAAAAGTAATTCCTGGTGGAGCTATTAATTCCGATGTTTTCTTTGTCAAACTAGAGAAATTGATTGATAGGCACACAAATATTCGGGTGATTGGGGATGGTAGCACACAGCTTTTAGAAAACACCCCTATCGATATTTATGATAATTTTTTACCAGTTAATGAGAAGGACAAAGAACCTTTAGATGCCGCCGATGTAGCGCATTGTGCATATAACGAAGCGTCGAATTCTAGAACGAATATCGAGAAGAACACTCCCAGTTTGACAATAGATTACTTGCATTATCCAGATTTCACTTTGAGCCAAAATTGATTACAAGAATATCAGGGGGGTATGGGAATCGGTCTCAAGTTTTTTATTGTTCCAGCTTTAGAAATAAACAAAACAAGGAACCCTGCCAAAATCGTATAAGTAATAGGCTTAGCCCTAAAATTAGGCCACTACCAAGATTACTCGAGACACATCTCATCAGACAGGCATTTAAATTACAAATATATCGGCACGGCATGCGATGGAGTGATAAGGATTTAACGTATCACATGCGTTCTGAATATTCATGGACATGCTTTGTCACATCGCCGGCGAATAACTTTG
>CALIMD010000198.1 GCA_938028645.1 uncultured Alphaproteobacteria bacterium | reverse complement strand
ACAGCCGTGTTTTCTCCATAGGCTTTATGAACTGTCGGCTTACCTCTCCGAGTATCTCCATTGTCAAAACAAGGCAGATCATCGTGTACAAGGCTTGCACAATGTATCATCTCAAGCGCACTGGCGGCAGCATCTGTAATTTCTGGCATATCATCATCACACGCCTTAGCGACCGACATCAGAATAGTTGGCCGTATTCTGGCGCCACCGGGGAAAACGGAGTATTCTATAGCGCTTCTTAGGCTTTCCGGAAACTTATCAACTGTAGACGAAGAACATAAGTTTTTCTGAATTGCCTCTTCTATCCTTGATATCAAGAGATGAAATCCTTGTGACAATAAATATTTACATAACTGTAAATTATTCTGGACATATATTAACTTAGAGTCAACAATTCATTATGGCCAAAGACGTACCCATAATGCGAAAACGTAAAAAAATTGCAGTTGTTGGCGCTGGAATTGGGGGACTTGTATCAGCTTTAAAATTGGCCCACGAGGGTTTTGAAGTAAAAGTATTTGAACGCTCAGAATACCCTGGTGGAAAAATAAGAACTCTTGAAGCTAATTCTGGTCCAATCAACATAGGTCCAACAGTATTGACGATGCTGCCCATTTTTCAAAATCTCTTCAGAGAGGTTGGAGAAGATATTTTTGATCATCTTGAATTAAAAGAACAAAATATCCTGGCCAGGCATTGGTGGTCAGACGGCACAGAGTTTGACCTTTTTAACAATAAAAATAATACATTTGATGAAATAAGAAATGTATTTGGCTCAAATGCCGCCAATCAATATATGGAGTTTTTTCATACAACTGAAAAAATGTTCACTTGTTTTGAAAAACCCGTAATGAAAACTGTATCGCCAGCTCCAATTGAAATTCTAAAAGAAATATGTAAAACGCCAACGGTAATACCAGCCCTTTTCCCTTTCAGAACTTTAGATAAATATCTAAAAAGCAAATTTTCGGAACCTAAGTTACAACAGTTATTTGGTAGGTATGCCACATATGTTGGTGGTTCCCCTCTCAATTCCCCAGCGCTAATGGCGCTAGTCTGGCAGGCAGAAGCAAAAGGGGTTTGGACTGTGAAAGGCGGTATTAGCTCCGTTGCCAAAGCGATTGAAAGGCTGGCGGAGGATCGAGGAGCAGAATTTATCTACGGTCATCGGGTTATCGAAATACAACAATCAAAGCACTTGGTTAATAAGGTCTGCCTTGATGATGGGACCAATTACGAGGCTGATGCAATAATTTTCAACGGTGACCCTAGAGCCTTAGCTTTAGGGTTACTTGGAGAAGGATTGCGTAAAGTTACAAAAAAAACAAGGAACACGCCAAGAAGTCTATCAGCTAATGTCTGGGGCTTTGAGTCAAAGCACGTAAATAAAAATTTAGTCCATCATAACGTATTCTTTTCTGATGAAGTCAACTCTGAGTTTTACGAAATTCAAAAGGGAAAAATTCCAAAAGATCCAACGCTTTATATCTGCGCCCAAGACCGCGATGTATCAAACGAAAAACAGAGGACTGAGCGTTTTGAAATCATACTAAATGCACCACCACTTTCAAAACGAAAACCAAATAAAGAGGATTTTGAGATATGCAAATCAGTAACTTTGGAACGTTTCAAAAATTTTGGTCTCAATTTTCAAGTAGAATTGGAAAGAAAGAATCTTACGACGCCAAAAGATTTCAACAACTTATTTCCAGCTACAGAAGGTTCCCTTTACGGGCAGAGCCCGCACGGAATGATGGCAACTTTTCAACGCCCCAAATGCGTGACTTCGATAAACAACTTATTTCTAGTGGGAGGAGGAGTGCATCCTGGGGCTGGGGTTCCAATGGCAACGCTCTCCGCCCTGCTAGCGGTAGAGGAGATGATAAAGAGCCAAATTTTAATATAGAAGTTCCCCCAAACGGATATGCATGGTGGTATATTGACGGGGTCGAACCAAATACTGGGCAAGCTGTTTCAATAATTGCGTTCATTGGATCAGTTTTCTCACCCTGGTATAAGTGGTCTGGACGAAAAAAGCCTCAAAATAATGTTTGCTTAAATATCGCAACATATGGAAAAAAAGGCCGGTTTGCGATGACTGATAGAGGGGATAGCGCTCTTATTCAGGAGGCTCATAAACTTACAATTGGACCATCCTCTTTGACTTGGGATCAAACAGAAAAAAAATTGGTTATAGAAATTGATGAGATAAGCAGCCTACCCTTTATTTCTAAACTAAAAGGTACAATTACGCTCAAGCCTACTGGCATAACAGACGTTGAATTACCGTTGACGAAAGAAGGAACACATGTCTGGCGCCCCTTTGCCCCTACAGCGGAAATAGATGTCGATCTAAATAAACCAGAGTGGCAGTGGACGGGTCATGGATATTTTGACGCAAATTTTGGAACTAGAGCTTTAGAGCAAGATTTTGATTACTGGACTTGGGGTCGGTTTCCACTAAAAACAGGCACCTCCTGTTTTTATGATTTGGAATTACGTAATAAGGAGCAATATCAATTTGGATTTCATTTCAAAAGTGATGGAATACCCTCAGATATAACTGATGCCCCGAAAAATAAAAGGTTTTCCCGATCACTCTGGGGCATAAGGAGAGAAACAAGGTGCGACAAAGAGTATAAGCCGAGACAAGAGAAAAGTCTTTTAGATGCGCCGTTTTATAGTCGAGCAACTGTTTCAACACGCATCAAAGGAATTAAAACAATTGGCGTTTTTGAAGCTTTGGATCTACGACGATTTAGAAATCCATTACTAATGTTTATGCTAGCCGTGCGCGTCCCACGTAGAAAATTTTGGAAACATAAATATTAGGAAAATAATTACCTAAACCTATCCATCCAGATCTAAAAGCCTTTGCTCTAATCGATTTATACGCTTTTTCATGATGTCGTAATAATAAGCTGTAGCTAAAGCAAATAGCAGCCAAATCCAAAATGGCGTAGACACCGAAAAACTGAACAATTCCATTATAATCCCCAAATTTGTTAGTAAGTATTAGATACTAAAATCAAACCTCATAGTGTCAACTTTTCCTGTCACATAATCGGCTAAAAATAGCCGATAAACAAAATCATTACCATTAAGGTTAGAAAGTATGAAAGATGGAAGCGCCCATACTTCAAGTATGAGCGCCCACCAACAGTTTGAAACTTATCTATTTTTAAAGATCAGGGTGATGAACATAAACAATAGACAAATTCCGCGTCGAGTTTTCCCCTAAACGAAGTCATCCTTGTTCACAGGCATTGGCTCGACAACTCTATTTAAGTAAAATTTTAAAAAAGTGTCAATTATTTTTTACACTTTTAATTTAAATTTCCGTGACGGAATTTTGTCTTTAAATGCAAGCATCTATGCTATGAAATTTTATCAGACCATTTTTTTGATTATCAAAACTTTCCAATTTTTGATTTTACTTAGCTTTGAATTATATCTGATTCAGCCAAAAATTATTTCTGACCAGTTTTTACAAACAAGATTTAAATATGTATGATGAAACAAAACTTAGCGAGTATAAATTCAGAATAGCTATTTCGATATTTTTATTGTCTATAATAACA
>CALIMD010000197.1 GCA_938028645.1 uncultured Alphaproteobacteria bacterium | reverse complement strand
CCTCGTTGGCCGGACCTCTTACACCATCAGTCCCAAAGAATTTGCGCATCATTTTTACAACCCAACACCAGCATTAAACAATTTTGAGAAACGTTGAAACTATTATACCAATTGATTTATATCGATGCCGAATATTAATTTCGATTAAAAACTGCATTGTAAAGCTTCTTTGATAGCCAAAGCTTGCCTCGTCTCACTGACGTCATGCACTCTCAACAGCCGCACGCCCTGGCCAGCAGCATATATTGCTGCAGCCAAGGACCCTGGCAATCTTTTATCTACTGGCTCCCCATCACTTAGGCTCGCTATAAGTGATTTTCGTGACATTCCTAAAAGGATTGGAAAGCCCAGACTGTGAAGTAGGCTTATTCGTGTTAATATCGAGATGTTGTGATCATCACTTTTTCCAAATCCTATGCCAGGGTCTATTATTAGATTTTCTGGCAAAATTCCCGCCTGTAAGCAAACAGAGACCCTCCACTTTAAATAATCAAATACGTCAAGTATAGCACTATCGTATTGAGGCTTTTTTTGCATGGTAAGTGGGGTCCCTTTCATATGCATAAGGACAACCGGTACTTTATAATGCGCCGCTAAGGATAGGCTATTTGGATCTCCTGTAAGTGCTGTGATATCGTTGATAATCGATGCACCGACGGAAAGGGCTGCCTCCATTACTTTAGGCTTTGATGTATCGATGCTTATGGGAACACCGAACCCCTTAATTCCTTCTATTACAGCCACCACTCGATCTATCTCTTCTGACGTTTTTATGGATCTGGAGCCAGGCCTTGTAGACTCTCCGCCAACATCTATAACATCCACTCCCTCGGCAATTAAAGAGTGCGCCCTAGAGATAGCAGCTTCCGTATTAAAGCTGGTTGCAGCTCCGAAAAAACTATCTGGGGATATGTTTATTATGCCCATCAACAAAGGCGACGTATCATTCTCCTCAAAATATCCTGCGCGCCTGCTCACAGTCATAAGCATTAGCCTGTCGAGCTCTTCTATACAGCCCTCCGCTAAAGCCCACGCTCTTGCCGCGTCAATAGATGATTCGAAAGAATAAATATGTTGTTGATCCCTCAGAATTAATTCTATTTTTTCAAATACAAGGCTCCCTCCAGCTAGACGGCAGTAACTTGATTCCCGGGCATCTTGATCAAGCTGAGGCGAATAGATTAAGTTGACAGGCCTGCAGTATAAATGAGTGACGCCAGGCACAAAAAAGCCGCGCGGCGGCACGGCTAGTTTTATTACTTCACGCATAACTAGAGTTTTTAGTCGCCAAGCTGAGGGTCAGGCTCTAGATCCCGGCCAGACTGATTATCTTCACCACCGGTTGGTACTGACGACCTCCTGCCACCTCCTGACTTTGGAGTTTCATCGCCTGGTTTATTCTTGGATAAAGTATTACCATCTATCAACGATGCGATTTCGTCTCCAGACAGTGTCTCATATTCCAAAAGTCCTTTAGCCACGGTCTCTAGTTGGTCCTTATTTTCATTTAATATATTTGATGCATCTGTATAAGCTTCGTCAATTATTCTACGTGTTTCTTCATCAATTGTTTTAGCAGTAGCATCAGAAAGATTTTTCGTCTGAGTAACAGAATGACCCAAAAACACCTCTTGCTGATCTGCACCATACGCTAAAAATCCAAGCTTATCGCTCATTCCCCATTCTGTAACCATGCGCCGCGACATATCCGACACCATTTTTATGTCAGAAGATGCGCCTGTCGTAATTTTCGTTTCCCCAAAAATCATTTCTTCCGCTATTCTGCCTCCGCACGCAACTCTCAGATCAGCAAAGATCTTTGCTTTTGAAAGGGAAATTCTATCCCCTTCTGGTAATCGCATCACCATTCCTAATGCTCTCCCCCGCGGAATAATAGTTGCTTTATGAATTGGATCCGAGTCTTCACAATGCAAAGCGACCACTGCATGACCAGCCTCATGATAGGCGGTTAGCTTTTTCTCTTCGTCCGTCATTACCATTGAACGGCGCTCAGAACCCATCATTACTTTGTCTTTGGCTTCTTCAAATTCACTCATAAACACAACGCGTTTACCTTTACGGGCCGCTAAAAGAGCTGCTTCATTCACAAGATTCGCGAGATCTGCTCCCGAAAACCCGGGGGTACCTCGCGCAATTGTCCGTGCCTCGACATCAGGAGCCAATGGTACCTTACGCATATGCACCTTTAATATACGTTCTCTACCCAATATATCTGGATTTGGAACTACTACCTGACGATCGAAACGTCCTGGCCTCAAGAGCGCTGGATCTAAAACGTCTGGGCGGTTGGTAGCAGCTATCAAAATCACACCTTCGTTAGCCTCAAAACCATCCATTTCAACCAATAATTGGTTAAGAGTTTGTTCACGCTCGTCGTTGCCACCACCTAAACCTGCACCACGATGTCGACCAACCGCATCTATTTCATCAATGAAAATGATACAGGGTGCATTTTTCTTGCCTTGCTCAAACATATCCCTGACGCGGCTTGCACCCACCCCTACAAACATTTCTACAAAATCCGATCCGGATATTGTAAAAAATGGTACATTGGCCTCTCCAGCGATGGCGCGAGCCAAAAGGGTTTTTCCTGTTCCTGGTGGTCCCACTAACAAACAGCCTTTGGGTATCTTACCGCCCAATCTCTGGAATTTTTGCGGGTCTTTCAGAAATTCTACAATTTCTTCCAGCTCGGTTTTGGCCTCGTCGATGCCTGCGACGTCGTCAAATGTCACCCTACCTAATTTTTCCGTTAGCAGTTTTGCTTTACTTTTCCCAAACCCCATGGCTTTTCCGCCACCACCTTGCATTTGACGCATGAAAAAAATCCATACCCCGATAAAAAGTAACATCGGGAACCAGGAGATCAAAATACCTAGGAGTCCCGACATACCTTCTTCTTTTGGAGCCGCTGAAATGCGGACATTACCCGAGCGAAGTCTATCTACTATACCTGGGTCATTGGGCGTGTAAGTAGAGAATGCGCGGCCATCATTAAAATGCCCCTTTATGGTGTTGCCTTGAATGGTCACTTCATTAATACGGCCGCTCTCTACTTCACTCAGGAAATCAGAAAAAGCGAGGCTGGAATAATTTCCACGAGATCCGTTATTTTGGAAAAGATTGAATAAAGCGACCAGTAAGACGCCAATAACAATCCAAAGAGCTAGGTTTTTACCATATTTATTCACAAATCATTCCCTATCAATATTCTTCAAACACTCGGTAGCCAGTATGAATTCATTAAAAATACGGCTTTTTGCACCATCTAACAAGCAGTTACGTAACTAGCTCGAAAACCCAGTCAGCATCGGGTCGGAATTCCGCTACCGGCTCACAAGAAACAGCGCACCCTTCCGCGATGACCACTCCTTTAAAGTGGGGTATCGAGAGCCCTCCGTCAAGGTGTCGGATAACAGGTAAAGACAATCTGGCCTTAAAAGGGATTTGTTTTAGCATAGCAAAATTTCCAGAAATATTCGCATTGTCAATAACTTGACGCCATCCATGATGACCTAAAGCTTCTATAATGGCGCTCTGATCCCCCGATAAAGTTATTTCAAACCTATTATCCCATCGAAATGTTTGCCCCGGAAGACATGAAATCGGTGCTTGGCATTTTGCATACTCTCTATATACTGAAATCCGGCCGTTTTCCGACCGCTGAACTATACATCCCCCTAGTGTCTCAATTAATGAGCTTTTATCAGTAAGATTTCGACATAACTTGCCAATCCTGCGCTTTTTTATGGGTTTCGAAGCCCCACCGATGGACCTCAGTATTCGGCCTATCATTAGCTCTGCAAAATAGGGTGGCAATTTGTTGAAATCTGATGCCTCGAACCAAATTAGTCCTAAAGAAGAAACCCCGCCGGAATATTTTATAAAATCACGGCAATGATGGTCAATAATCCCACGCAAACTGCCCATAATTTTAGAAAACCGCTCGATAGATCGACGTGCTAACCCGACTTGCTCAACTTTTGGTTGAAGATTTCGCCAGAAAACACGGGTAAACCTTTCATCAAAATTACTCGGATCATTTATCCACGTTTGGTTATGGTGATTACAAGTGGCTATAAGTCTCTTTTTGGTTACAGATAGCAATGGTCGGGCTATGATTAATCCTCGCACTCTTGTATAACTCAGCATGCCGCTCAGGCCATCGGGTCCCGTATCCGCGTTTATACGCATAAAAAGTGTTTCAATTTGATCGTCTAGCGTGTGCCCCAGTAGCACTAGATTTACACTGTTTGATCTGCACCAGTTGTCAAATTCCAAGAAACGCCAACGCCGCGCTTTCTCTTGAATACCTGTTGTTGGTTTTGGTTGCTTAATAGTAAGAATTTCAAAAGGGATTGCTAATCTTTTGAGCCAAGAAGCAACCACTCTTACTTCATATGCAGAGGATACCCGAAGGCCGTGATCCACGACCAATGCTGTCACCAAAACATTATTTAAACGCCCCCACCTCGCTGCAAGAATGCATAACGCCATACTGTCCGCCCCACCAGATACACCAACAGCCAAATGGGAGTTGTTTACGGTAGCACCGCAATTAGCTATCAAGGATCCAAATTCTTGATGTCCGACTGGACGGTTGGACTCATTGGCTAGCAATTCATAATCTAACATCAGTTAGCCTTTGCAACCAATCCTTTTACTTTCCGTTATTGCTTGCTTTTTAGTTGATGAAGCTAATTGTGGAAACTCGTTCAGTAACTGCCCAAAAGCAAGGCAAGCATCCTCAGGACGTTTTAATCTAACTAATGAGAAACCAAGACCCAGCAGACTATCTGCTGTTTTTGGACTTGTAGAATATTTCTCATAACCTGTTATGAATATCTCAGCCGCTTTGCCGTATAACCCTCTTGTGTAAAATGTTTTACCCAACCAATAATTTGCATTAGCTGCCAGTGGGTCGTCCGCATGCGCATTAATGAATTCTAATAAAGCCGCTTCGGCTTTTTTGTAGTCTCGTTTCCTCAAATATTGAAAGGCATGCTTATAACGTTCGCTAGGAGTTCCAGTTGGCAACAATGATACTTTTTTGTTTACCTTCTGGGGGGGCACAGAACTGCTGACCTTGGTTGAGCCAAGGTTGCTTGTATTATTTTTGTTAACCGGGTCGGGTAAATAGCCTAAAACGCCTTGTTTACTGGCTTCTTTTGCATTAGAGACTACGGCTATCGAGTTTGGGCTTTCAACTTGCTTACGAGTAATAACTTTATCTTTAAATGGGGCATCGGTTTCTAATACCGCTAAACGTCGATCAAGATCGCCTACGAGCTTGTCTATTCGATTATTTAGTTCCTCCGACACACCTTGGAGTGAGCGAACTAGCGCTTCAAGTCTCTGTAATTTAATGATATTTTGGGCGGCAGCACTTTGATGGGAAGAAACTTCAACCGCACGCGCAGAATTAACAACAAGCGGCCCTGAAGTAGTTTCACTGCCATTTTGGCTAGATGGTGACCCCACCGTCCTCTTTTTTGAAAACAAGTGCCTATTTAAATCACTCATTTCCGATTCAAGTCTATTAATTCTGTTGAGCAAATCGTTATTAGACTGGCTATTTGCCGTATTTGCCGAGAAATAAAGAACTACAAAACACAAAACGCGCGCTATCAACCACTTTTGTTGAGCCATTTTGATATTCCTTATTAATCCACTATAGATTCGATTTTTAAAAGAATATAGGACACCTATGTCAAAATTAAGGCGCTACAAAAAAAATGATAATGTAGCGCCACCATTTAGCAGTATGTATCACGTTTTACTGTATTGTTGTGACGCCACGTCTATTTTGGCTCCAGGACTCTTTATCATTTCCGAGTGCCACCGGCTTTTCTTTACCGTAACTGATGGTGCTTACTCTTCCACCATCTACACCTCTTGCTACCAAATAGTCTTTCACTGCATTTGCCCTACGTTCACCCAAAGCTAAGTTATATTCCCGGGTACCACGTTCGTCACAATGCCCCTCTATTGATACTCTAACGCTAGGAAATTTCTGTAACCATGTAGCCTGACGATCTAAGGTAGACTGTGAATCCATGGTTAAATCTGAGCTATCATAACCAAAAAACACCCTATCCCCGACTTCGGACACAAAGTTTTCTTTTGAACCGGGAACGGTTCCATAGGAGACGCTACCACTCGAACTCCCACTACTACTAGCAGATTTGCTCTGCTCGCTTGAACTTCCGGCGCCGCTGGAGCCGCCAGCTATCTCTTGATCTTGTGCACAAGCAGCTAGCATTGCCGCCGCAGCAATTAGACTTAAAATATTAAGTCGCATGATTTAACCCCTTAAACAATCTAAACGAAGCTCGCTATTACTGAGTACATGTAAAGAACCAGTTTGTATACTTATGCAACGTCGAACACAAATGAATATATGATTAAGCGCCCAAAATAAACCTAAAACCGATTAAAATCACTTTAAAAAGCGATTTTTTTGGTTTTTTAGTTGTTTAAGGGAGACCACGCAGGATCAGACGCTTCATTTGGCGTTATTATTTCCCGTTCATTGAAGCCGGTAAGATCAATAGAAAAAAGTTTAACCGGACCGCTTCGACCATTAGCTTTAGGTCGCATTTGTCGAAAAAAAATAAGAACTCGACCATTCGGCGCCCAGGTTGGCGACTCGACAAGATAGCCACTAGTTAAGATACGTTCCCCAGTACCATCTGGCTTCATTACCCCTATCGAAAAAACACCTTTGCGCATTTTTGTGAAAGCAATTAAGTCCCCCCGCGGCGACCAAACCGGAGTAGCGTATCGGCCATCCCCAAAACTGATCCTTTTAACTGATTTGCCATTGGCATTCATTACATAGATTTGCTGCGTTCCACCGCGGTCCGAATTGAAAACTACCCGCGCACCATCAGGAGAAAAAGTTGGTGAAGTGTCGATCGCCGGACTGTTTGTTAACCTCCGGACCCTTCTAGTCGCCAAATCCATAGTATAAATGTCAGTAACACCGCTTTTTGCCAAACTCATAATCACTTTTGATCCGTCAGGAGAAAAACGAGGCGCAAAAGTCATGCCCGGGAAATCACCCAGCACTTCTTGCTGACCAGTATCTATATTAAAGATATATACCCTGGGTTTTTTATTATAATAACCCAAATACGTAATTTCTTGCATGGTTGGAGAAAACCTTGGAGTCAACACTAAATCAGACCCATCGGTTAGAAAGCGATGGTTAGCTCCATCTTGATCCATTATAGCTAGACGCTTACGCCGTCTATCCTTCGAACCACTCTCTGATATGTAGACTATCCTAGTGTCAAAATAGCCATCCTCACCCGTTATTCTTTTGTATATTAGATCCGATATAATGTGGGCAACACGTCGCCAGTTTTTGGGCGTCGTAAAATATGAATTACCAACCATTTGCTGTTCTGCAAATGTATCCCAAAGTCTAAATTGAATATTTAAACGGCCATCCGCTTCTAGATTCACTCGACCATGGACCATAGCTTGGGCATTAAGGACTTTCCAGTTAGAAAACTCGGGGCGCCTATCTAGTGGAACTGCCTTTTTTATGAAGGCTTCTTTATTTATGGGAGCAAATAGACCAGACCGCTCCAGATTCTGGGCGATAACTAATGAAATGTCGCTTCCCACCTGATTATAATTGTCATCAACACCAACAAAATCGTTTAATGCTATAGGCATCGGATCAGCTCGACCTTGGGTAACATCAATTCTAAGATCTGCAAAAGCCATTTCACTGCCTAGAAAAAACAACACTAGTAGAACCGAGATAAAACTTAATCTATTGGCTTTTTGATATTCTGAATTGATTGTAGTCATGATTTTACTCCACGCATTACTGTAACATATTCTTTGGATCGAAATTAAATATAAATGATTTCCATAATTTATATTTATCCAAGGGAAATTTGAGCGGGATACAATCTGGATGGCTTAATGCCCTCAATGCACTCTCTGCGGCCGCTCGATAGTATGGATCAGAATTCATTCTTGCCGGATCTAACACTCTGGCTTTTCGAACGGTAGCATCCGGGTTCATTTTCATTTCTATCTCAACACTTAATGCTTCTGCCTGACGGGCACCAGAAGTAATATTCCAGCACTGGCTGATCTGCTGACGAACTAAGTCTATCTCGCTTATCGTTACTTTTTGTAACGGATTAAAGGATCTATTGCTTCCACTTTTCGAGGCTTCTTTTAACCTATCTACGAGACCCTTTTCGCTTTTCAAATTATCAGGCTTTATTTTCTTTAAATCTTTCAACAAGCTATTAAATTTCTTTTGCACAGGTCTTTGGGAGGGGGATGGCTTTTGCTTCATTTTGCGGCTCGGCTTAATCGGTGATGGCTTAACCCTCGGCTTGGATACTTTTGGCAAAGCAGC
>CALIMD010000196.1 GCA_938028645.1 uncultured Alphaproteobacteria bacterium | reverse complement strand
CAGAAGCGCAGACTAGGCTATTGAGGGTTCTGCAAGAGGGCGAATATACTATGGTTGGGGGGGCTAAGACTATAAAGTCAAATGTCAGAATAATAACTGCAACACATAGAGATTTGCGCCAATTAATAAGGCAAGGGCTCTTTAGGGAGGACTTGTTCTACAGATTGAACGTTGTACCAATTAGAATACCCCCACTCCGTAACAGAATAGAAGACATATCGGATTTAATTCATCATTTCAATAAGCAAGGCGCTGAGTTGGGGTTACCGCAAAAAGTAATTGATCCTGACGGAATGAAAGTTTTAAAAAATTATCATTGGCCTGGAAATATCAGGGAACTGGAGAATTTAGTCAAACGTGTTTCGGCTTTGTATGCCGAGAAAATAATAGGTTCAGAAGCCATTGAAAAAGAATTGTTTGAATCTGGTCATGATGAAAAGGATTCTTTCGTTAGGCCAAGCGAGAGCCTATCAGAGTCTATAGAGAGACATTTGAGGGAATACTTTACAGCGCACGAGGGAGGATTACCGACTCCTGGCCTGTACGCGCGAGTTCTTAAAGAATTTGAAAGGCCATTGATTGCATTATCACTTGAGGCAACAAATGGTAATCAATTACGATCGGCTGATTTATTAGGCCTAAACAGGAATACACTAAGAAAGAAGATTCGGGAGCTGGATATTCCCGTTGTGAAGGGAATAGAGTAGTGTGTTTGCTAGAGGTAAATTGTGGCTCAGGAGTAGTTAACTATTTTTAATAATGCGTTGAGTAACCAACGCTAATAAAATTGAAATGGCTCCATTTGAAATGTTGTTTAAAAAAGAGGTAAACCGACAAGCGCTTAATGCATCTTCAAAAATGTTGACCATAGGTAGAGTTGATAATTTACCTAGAAAACTCTTTATAATCTTTACAGTTTTGGCAATTGGCTCGGGTATTGCGACTTATACGGTGTTTGCCAGAGCTGGGGTCGCAGGACCGGATCCCAATCTGGTTATAGCATTTCTATATCTTAATCTAACATTAATGCTGGTAATTGGCGTGTTAGTTGCGCATCGATTAGTTCGTTTGTGGTCTCGAAGAAGGCAGGGGGTGGCTGGGACCCAACTGCATACAAGATTGGTGATGTTATTCAGCTTTGTGGCTGTGATTCCAACAATTGTGGTAGCAGTTTTCTCTGTTTTACTTTTCGATTTTGGGATGCGATCATGGTTCAGTGAAAGGATTGGAACGGCAGTCGATGCTTCGCAGGTTGTCGCCGAGTCATATCTTGAGGAACATCGGCAAAACATTCGTGGTGATGCATTGGCGATGGCTAACGATCTAAACAGAGATGCATCGGTATTAAATATAAGTCCTAAAAAATTAATGAAAGTTATTACAGCACAAGCCACCATCAGAAACCTAACAGAGGTCGTTGTTTTCGAAAGTTCGGGAAAAGTTTTAGCCAGAACTGGTTTGAGTTTGACATTTGATTTCGAACCTTTTCCAGAGGCCGCATTCCAAAGAGCCCGTGCAGGTGAGGTAGCCACTATAACCAGCGAAAAAGATCGGATAAGGGCTATTATTAGACTCAATAATTTTGTTGATACATACCTATATGTTGGTCGATTTGTTGATCCAGAAATATTGGCTTATATAGATAAAACTAAGCGTGCAGCAGCTCAGTATCAGGATCTAGAAGGTAAGCGTTTTGATATTCAAATAACGTTTGCATTAATTTTTTCTATCATGGCATTGTTATTGTTATTTGCAGCTGTTTGGGTGGGGCTTACCTTGGCAACTCGACTAGCGACTCCCATCGGCGAATTGATGTTGGCGTCGAGACGGATTAGCAGCGGTGATTTATCGGCGAGAGTAAGTGATACATCAGAAGTAGATGAGTTGGATATGCTCGGTAAGGCATTTAATAATATGACCCACCAACTTCAAGTGCAGCGCGATGATCTGATTGCAGCCCACCAGGAAGAAGATAATAGGAGGCGGTTTACTGAGGCTGTTTTAGGCGGTGTCTCAGCTGGTGTAATTGGACTTGATCACAAAGGTACAATCACACTTCCCAATCGCTCAGCTGCATCATTATTAGGCTTAAAAATAAGTGATATGAATAACAAGCCACTAGGAGATGTTGTTCCTGAAATGGTGGCCCTTTTTGATATGGCAAAGCTTTCGAATAAGGTAGAAGTACCTTATTTTAATCAAGTGGAAGCTTTAATAGAATTGACAAGAGAAGATAAGCAAATCACCCTGATGACCCGTATTACGGCAGAGGTTTCTGGCAATAAAATTAATGGATTTGTTGTTACTTTTGATGATATTTCAGAGCTTCAATCTGCTCAACGAGTAGCCGCATGGGGAGATGTTGCTAGAAGAATTGCTCATGAAATAAAAAACCCATTAACTCCCATACAATTAGCTGCGGAGCGACTACAAAAAAAATATCTACCTTCGATAGATACGGAAACAGATTTGTTTATCACGCTAACGGATACTATCGTTCGGCAAGTAGAAGATATCGGTAGTATGGTTGATGAATTTTCTTCGTTCGCACGTATGCCGCGCGCCATAATGAAAGAAATCGAACTTGTCGACCTCGTTAAAGAGCAGGTTTCCTTACAAGAAACAGCTCATTCAGATATTAATTTCTTTCTGGAAGGCTTTGAGCAAAAGATAACGGTTCAATGTGATGCAAGACAAGTGCGACAAGTGATTACTAACCTTTTACAGAATAGCGTTGATTCAATTGCAACAAGAAATGACGCTTTGAGAACTTATAGTGGCAAGATTAAGATTCTATTGTCGATCGAAGAAAGGTTTGGCAGTATCGTCATATCTGATAATGGAAAAGGCTTACCTAAAGAAAATAGACATAGATTAACCGAACCATATGTGACGACTAGAGAAAAGGGCACAGGATTGGGTTTGGCTATCGTAGCAAAAATACTAGAAGATCATCGAGGAATCTTTCGGATTGAAGATGGAGGTGTTCTTGGGAGTGGGGCAACAGCAACGGTAAAAATACCAATATCAAATAATTCGACAGTTTTATAATAATTTGAGATGTGTTCTGAATAGGAGCAAAATATTAATGAGTCACGATATCCTCATAGTTGATGATGAATTGGATATTAGATCACTACTATCTGGCATTCTGCAAGATGAAGGATATGATACTAGAGAAGCGGCTAATTCAGACCAGGCGATTGCGGCAATTAATCTTCGACTTCCAACTTTGATAATACTCGATATCTGGTTGCAAAATAGTGATCTAGACGGTTTGAAGATATTAGAATGGATTCAAAAATCGCATCCTGGGTGTCCAGTAATTATGATAAGTGGTCATGGAAATATTCAAACGGCTGTTTCGGCGATTAAATCCGGAGCCTACGACTTTATTGAAAAACCCTTTAAAGCAGATAAACTTATTCTTTTGGTAAAAAGAGCTATAGAGGCTGCGGGGTTAAAACGAGAAAACAAAGAATTAAAAGAACAGGTAGGTCCAAGGGAAAATTTAATCGGAGGATCCCCAGAAATAGGTAATTTATTAAACTCGATAGAAAAAGTTGCACCTTCAAACAGTAGAGTTTTGATCACCGGTCCAGCTGGCTCTGGTAAAGAAATTGTGGCGCGAATGTTACATGCGAAATCAGGAAGGATTCAAGCACCATTCTTAGCATTAAATTGTGCAACGTTAAACCCTAACAGATTAGAAGGTGAGCTTTTTGGCGTCGATACTCAAATATCGCAAAATACAGGAGAAAAAGTAGTCGGTGTTTTCGAACGGGCTCACAAAGGGACACTTTTCTTGGATGAGATTGCCGATATGCCCCTGGAAACTCAAGGAAAGATTGTGCGGGTGCTTCAGGAACAAAAGTTTCGCAGAGTAGGAGGGGAAGTTGAGGTTGAAGTTGACGTCCGTGTCATAGCATCCACAAATCGAGATCTGAATAAAGAAATAACGGAGCTCAGATTCCGTGAAGATTTATTTTATCGTTTAAATGTAGTTCCTATAAAAGTACCTGCCCTAAAAGAGCGCCGTGAGGATATCCCTTTACTGGCCAGACATTTTTTGAAGAAATCATCTGATGTAGCTGGAAGTCCCATAAAAGAAATTAGTGACGATGCAATGGCTATTTTGCAAGTTTATAATTGGCCTGGGAATGTCCGGCAACTGAGAAATGTTATCGAGTGGGTAGTGATAATGGCATCAAACAACAATGGTGAAATAGTTCATGTTGAGATGTTGCCCCCTGAATTAGGAAGTGTGGCACCGGTCAGCCTTACTTCTGACAAAGGAAATGAGATAATGGGAATGGGGCTTAGAGAAGCTAGAGAACATTTTGAAAGGGAATACCTGCTGGCACAAGTGGATAGATTTGGAGGCAATATCTCTAAGACTGCAGTTTTCATTGGCATGGAACGTTCGGCTTTGCACCGCAAACTAAAATCCTTAGGCGTCGATTAAAATGAAGCATCAATATAGGGTGGTTAGGTACAGTGAATGAAAGTGGTCATATGTGGAGCTGGGTTAGTTGGTACGAGCATCGCGCAACATTTAGCAGGTGAAAATAATGATGTAACAGTAGTGGATCAAGATGCTAGCCTTGTGAGAAAAATTAGTGAAACCTTGGATGTAAGAAGCATTCAAGGACATGCATCCCAGCCAGATATTTTAGAACAAGCGGGTGCCAACGAAGCCGACATGCTAATTGCAGTGACATTTTCCGATGAAATAAATATGGTTGCTTGCCAGGTTGGCCACTCATTATTTGAGGTTCCCACTAAGATTGCCCGGATACGTCAACCAGGTTATCTTAAGCCTATTTGGGGAGATTTATTCACTCGAGAAAACATGCCAATCGATGTAATTATCAGTCCAGAAAGAGAGGTGGCTCGAGCGATAGGGCGCCGGCTTCATGTGCCCGGAGCGTTTGACGTCGTGCCTATGGCTAACGGTTTAGTATCGGTTGTTGGTGTCAGGTGTAATGAGGATTGTCCTATTGTCAATACACCAATGAGACAACTGACAGAACTATTCCCTGATCTAAGTATCACAGTTGTTGGTATAATAAGAAACGATAAAGGTATTCTTCCCAACTCCAATGATCGCATGTTGCCCGGGGACGATGTCTATTTTGTTTGTGACTCAAGCCATGTATCTAGGGCTATGGCAGCGTTTGGACATGAAGAGGAGGAGGGACGGACAGTAATCATAGCAGGTGGCGGAAATATAGGACTTACTTTAGCAGAAGAAATTGAGCAAGAACATGAAGGTGTTCGATCTAGGTTAATAGAATTTGATGATAAACGAGCACGGGCAGTAGCCCAACAACTTGAACAAACAATGGTATTAAATGGCGATGTTCTTGATCTTGAAATTTTGGAAGAAGCTCACGTAGCGAATACCGAAACATTTGTTGCTGTTTCTAATGACGATGAAGTAAATATTATTGGGTCTTTGTTGGCAAAAAGAGCAGGTGCAAAAAGGACTATTGCATTAATTAACAAACATTCATACGGACAACTTATTACGACCTTGGGAATTGACGCTGTTGTAAACCCTAGAGTTATCACCGTTTCTTCGATCTTACAGCATGTTCGACGAGGAAGAATAAGAGGCATATATTCTGTTCGTGAAGACTTTGGTGAAGTAATAGAAGCCGAGGCGTTAGAGACATCGGTCCTAGTAAATAGATCATTAAAGGAATCTAAGTTGCCAAAAGGAGTAATTGTGGGG
>CALIMD010000195.1 GCA_938028645.1 uncultured Alphaproteobacteria bacterium | reverse complement strand
AGTAACTTTGTGCCATTTTTAATATTAGTTCCTGTAACAGTCTCTCTAAGAATCGTGCCATTCGAGTTTTTGATCGCTTTCTGTAGATGGGATTCAAAGACTGCAGATGACAGACAAACATATTGGGAACTATTGCCAGTGCGAATAACTTCTTTATTCTGTGTTCGAATAGCCCAATTGGCCCACTTCTTTTTGATAAAGGGCCTAGGAAGTATAAGACTGTCACGACCATTGTCCCAGTATGACCATAGATGATCGTTGCGACTAGTTTGCTTATCAATGAGAACAATAGGTTCAGATCTCGACCCTATTAAATGATAACCTAGAGTAAGGCCAGCACAACCAGCACCAATGATCGCGGTTTGATAATAATTATTGCTCGCGGTTGCCGTTGGCATATAAAAACCTTCTTAATGGGATATGCAAGGTTGAGTCATGTTCAGGGAGTGTTTTTAAACGATTGAATAGTGCTGGTATTACGAAAAATGAATATATTAATTTTTCGAATATTCCAACCACCTGTCTGCCAGTCCACCATCGAGTCCCTTTTTTTAGCAATTTTCGCCCAATTTGCCGATAGATGATAGCGGCAATACCGATTGCTAAATGATTCCGTGCAGGCAGGTATGATAAACCCAATAATCCGGAATCATAGTATTTTTCGGCAATGTGTAGAATTTGATTAATCGATGATTTTATGATCTCTCTGGACAATAAATCGTTATCAAAGGCGCCAGCCAGTATCTCTTTTGGAGGCATATCATTACAAAAAACACCCGGTATATATCGTCGGTGGTTTTCTGCATCCTCTAATACATCCCGCGCGATATTTGTAAGCTGCATTGCAATCCCTAGGTCAATCGCAAATGGAAAGGCTCGCTTACTCTGTGCATCTAAGATCGCTACCATCATCAACCCTACCGTCCCTGCGACCTGATATGCATATTGTATAAGTAACTCTTCATTACTTATACAGACATCTTGTTGATCAGTAATTAAACCGTCAATTAAATCGTTAACCGCGGAAAGGTTAAAATTTACTATTTTGTGCAGTTGTTTGAACGATTCAATCCGTGGGTCCTTTTCACCGAGTTTTGAAGTGGAGTTGAGACTGTTCTTAATATCAAGAAGTTCATCTTGATTATCGCATTGTGTATCGTCTGCAATATCGTCCAAATATCTACAAAAAGCGTATAGTCGGGTGGCTTTTTTTGCCGCTTCTTTCCCTAAAAAATAGCGGGCCCAGTGAAACGATTTGCCATGCCGTTCAAGTAATCTATCTGGGTTATGGTCATTTTCTATTTGAATTTCGGTGTTATTGCCCAATCGTCATAGGTCCTTTAGCAATTGTTCAACAACTTTTGCCGAGCTTACAACACCGGGAAGGCCGGCGCCCGGATGTGTGCCTGCACCAACAAAAAAAAGATTTTTAATCTTAGGGTCCTGATTATGGTAACGAAACCAAGCAGACTGGGTTAAATTTGGTGCAATTGAAAATCCTGCACCATGAGCACATAAATATTTTTCTTTAAACGTTTGAGGGGTCATCCAATATTCGGCAGTGATTTGACTTTCTAGATCGGGTAATATTGTTTCCCCTAATGCCTGAACAATTCTATCACGTAAAAGACTTCCTTCTTTATCCCAATTCAGCTGAGTTCTAAGGTTTGGGACGGGACATAAAACATAGAAGCTGTCGCAGTTTTCTGGCGCAAAACGTTTGTCGGTGGCAGTTGGTCTATGAATATATAATGAGAAGTCTTTTGTTAAGGTTCCCCGATCAAAAATATCTTTTAATAATTCCTTAAAACGCTCTGTGAGCCAGATGGTGTGATGGGCGACGTCGGGGTATTGTTTTCTTGTTCCAAAGAATAATACATAAAGTCCCATGGAGTAATTTACAAATCGATCAGGCAGCCACTTCTTGAGACCCATAGAATAATTACTACGTTTGCCAAGCAGTTTTTCATAGACAACTGGCGGGTCAGCATTACAAATTAAATAGTTAAAGCCCAAAGTGCTTCCATTTTCTAGAACAACACTTTCAGCCTTATCATCTGCGTATACTATTCTTTTTACTTCAGCTTGCGTGATAACTTTAATCCCCTGCCTTTTCATTAAGGCCTCGAGCTCGATTACTAGTTTTCCTGTTCCACCTTCGCAGAAATGGATTCCCCATTTCTTCTCAAGAAAATGGATTAGTGAATATATTGAAGTTGTTGAAAATGGGTTTCCTCCAACAAGCAAAGGATGAATTGAAAACGCCTGTTGTAGCAACGGGTGCTCGATATAACTTTTTACGAAAGCATTAACTGTCTTATCTGCCCGCAGTTTAACGAGATTAGGAATTTGCCGTATCATTGACCAAATTGTCTGAAATGGTACATGCGCTAATTTTGAGAACCCAACATTAAAAATTGCTTCGGAAGCTCTTATCAAGTTTTGATAATTTTCTACGTCCGGGGGAGAGAATCTTTTGATCTCAGTTTTCATTAGCTCCATATCGTTACCATAATCAAACGTTTGTCCGTTATGGAACACATATCGATACCAAGGTGTTAATGGTAAAAA
>CALIMD010000194.1 GCA_938028645.1 uncultured Alphaproteobacteria bacterium | reverse complement strand
GTCAATTTTTTGCTCGGAGATTAATAGACTATTAAAATCACTACTTGCCACACCTCTACTACCACTAGAACGCTTAACGCCAGCTAGACTATTTCTCCTTGTTTGATCCACTTTCATAATAAATCATTTCAATTATTTGTTGGTCGTTAGCATTATAACACGAACTACTATTTGTGATAATTTTTTACGGCTACATCTACGACGGCGAGGTTTTTCCAGTGTTAAGGTTTCATAAAAAAGAGCAGAAGGTTTTTTCAAAATGAAGGTTCATACACCGGCGTACACTCAACTATTTGCAAATATTAAAGTATCTTCTCAAAGGTGGCATGATATTCGCATAAACTATTAATGTAGACTATTTTACTATGAAAAATTTTTCAGAGGCGTCGTAAATTGAATTATTTTAAACCTACCCTCCAGTTATCTTTTTTTTGGAAAATCCTATCATTTCTGCCAATTATACTGACAGTTTGTATCGTAGTTCCAACATTGGCCACTTCACAGACCCGTATTAAAGACATTGTTGATTTCGAAGGTGTGAGAGAGAACATGTTGATCGGGTATGGTCTAGTTGTTGGCTTGAATGGAACCGGCGATACGCTAGGCTCGTCTATCTTTACCCGAGAGAGCTTGGTTGGCATGCTGGAACGACTTGGTGTAAATGCCCGGGATGATTCATTAAAAACCGACAATGTGGCTGCCGTAATGGTAACAGCAACTTTACCACCGTTCGCTAAACAGGGAACGCGAATCGACTTATCAATAAGCGCGATTGGAGATTCGAAAAGCCTTCTTGGGGGCACATTATTAGTGACGCCTTTGGTTGGCGCTGACGGCGAAGTATATGCTGTGGCGCAAGGGCCGGTTGCGGTTGGTGGAGCGGCGGCGGCTGGAGACGGCGCGACAGTAAGCAGAGGAGTGCCAACTAATGGAAGGATAGCGAGCGGCGCTATCATTGAAAGAGAAATAGCATTCGACCTTCAGGGACTTGAAGTTATACGGATCTCCCTACGAAATCCAGATTTCACAACAGCAAAACGCATAGCCGGAGCTATTAATGCGTTTGCAGGAGGCCCAATAGCTCAATCTAAAGACTCAGCAACAGTCTCAATTCTTGTTCCAGACAATTATAGAGGGAACAACGTAGGCTTAATAACAGATATTGAACAACTCCAGGTAACACCAGATATGTCTGCCAAGGTGGTGATAGACGAACAGACTGGAATAATAGTTATGGGAGAGAACGTTCGAATTAGTACGGTCGCAATTGCCCAAGGTAATTTAACCATTAGGATAACTGAAACTCCGCAAGTGGAGCAACCTCAACCATTTTCTGATGCTGGTGAAACCGTGACGGTTCCTAGAACTCAGATCGAAATCGACGAGGACTCTGAAAAAAGGCTTAGCGTACTGTCAAAAAGTGTAACATTGCAGGAATTAGTAGACGGTTTAAACTCACTTGGTATCGGACCACGAGACATGATATCGATCTTGCAAGCGATCAAGGCTGCTGGAGCACTACAAGCAGAAATAGAATTGCTGTAAAAGGACCAAATTATGGATAATATTTCATCAAATTCCGCAATTATTAACCCAATTCAACAATCCTCGATGGAGAGGGTCATTCATCTGTCAAAAATGAAAGATCGCAATCTAAACTCCCCACCTGCATTGAGAAAAGTTGCTGAAGAATTGGAGGGTCTATTCATTTCCCAAATGATTAATCATATGTTTAAGGGAATAAAGACGGATGGGTTAACAGGTGGAGGAAATGGTGAGGCGATGTTCCGAGATTTACTGGTGCAAGAGTATGGAAACGCTATCTCTAAGTCTAGTGGCATAGGCTTGGCAGATTCTATCGAACGACAATTACTCGAAAGGCAAGAGATTAAATAAAATGGAACACAGGAAAATTACAGAGGCTTTTGTTGAAAGTATGAGCCAACTGATGGAAATTTTACAAATGGAAACGGATATCCTCAACACACAGATTTATGAGGGGATAGACACTTTACAGGCTCGGAAGGTTCAACTAACTAAATGTTATTTAGAAGCCCAAAACAAAATGCAAGCCGCACCGGATGTGATTACTTGCCTTAATGATACAGAAAGAGCGGACTTGAGAGTTTTATATAAAAAATTTAGAAACACCTTATCTGAAAATATGTTAACGCTACGAGGCTCATATGACGCTACAGATAGAGTTGTGAACCTTGTCATAGAAGCTGTAAAAAAACAAAGAGGGATAACGAAAAAAAATATTGAAGCGTTTGCTGCGCGACCTCAGGGTTACGCTGCATATTCAACACCAGAAAGTGCAAACGCGGCGCTTAACACACAAACCTAAACCCACAATCTTTAATTAAAACACTGTTAGATTAAACAAATAGAAGATTCAAAACCCGCGCATCATCGGGGGCAACATTCTGAATGCTCTCTAAAACCTCGTCTGTTTTTTCTTTATCATCTAGATTTGTGAAGACTTTGTGTGCTGTTAACAATACATCGATACTTTTCGCGTCCATTTCCATGGCTTTTTCAATTAACTCATATGCTAATTTCCCATTTCCGTTAACAGATTCAAGCAAAGCCAAATTTGACAATACACTGGGGTGTTGGTCACCATCCCTCTTTATGGTGCAATCTAGTTCTTTTTTTGCGTCATCTAAACGACCTAATTCAATCAAAACTCCCGATAATTCAGCCCGGCACCCAATATCTTCGCCCGCTATATCTAGACCCGAGCGGAGCGCTTTTTCAGCTAGCTCGAGGTCCTCGAGAGCAGTTAAAATTGCACCTAATTGAACATATGCTGTAACGTCTTTTTGATTGAGTTCCAATGAAGTCTTAGTAGACTCCAATGCTGTAACCAAATCTCCGGTTTCCATAAAGACTA
>CALIMD010000193.1 GCA_938028645.1 uncultured Alphaproteobacteria bacterium | reverse complement strand
GATCATTTTTCTTTGCTCCAACGCTTTTAGCTAGAACTGCTTTGATATTCCTGCTGTCACAGAGATATTATCATATTCGGAATTAGGTATGTTTGAATCCACCCGGGTCAGACCAGCCGAAAGTAAAATTGCCATAGTTTCGCCGGCTGGAATAGTCAAAGAAGGACTAAATCGAAAAGTATAGTCATTTCTAGTCGTATCCGGATCGATAGTCGGGTTGGGTCCAGCATATTCGCGGAATGACCCGCCAATACTCAAGCCTGCTGAAAGGGGAGCCTTTAGTAGATTAAACGGTGCTTTGAAAGTTTTGTTTATAGATAGGTTCAAGCTATAATCTCGGTTATTTTGAATATTAGTTTTAGTTTCTTCAGTTGAAACAGTTGATGAAAGCTGTATTTGTGTCGTTTCCGATGCGATATAACTTACATTAACCGATAAACGATTACGATAACCATCCAAAATACTCGCGTCTTTATTTTCACGCGCCATTATACGCGTATCTAAGCTAAAATTAAGTGTATCCATAGCTCTGACATCGGCACTGAAACCTGCTCCATGACTATAGTAACTTTCATCTTCACTTACGATTAAATAATCGCCTGCAATAAAAGGTCGAACTACCGGATTATTTAAAAATTCAATGGGCAGAATCAGCCGAGGGCCAATATGCGCGTCTATAACCCTCGCATTTACAAATGTCTGATCAAACTGTTCATTTCCGTATATATTTAAGCCTGCTTCCAAAAGCTTTTTTGGTTCGCTCTGAAAGTCATAAGAGTAGTTAATACTGCCTGATACAAAAACATCAAAATCGCCTTTGTTAGTGAATTCGTCTGGCAAAAACGATGGAGCTCCAAAAAGCGTGACTTTTGTAGACCTTGGGCCCGAGCTAGCATTGGTTTGGTATTTGATCCCAGAAAAAGTACTGCCGCTAAAGCTATGATTTGTGAGCCTGCTTTCTATCTCCTCTATAAACGGGGCTGCCTTTTCAACCAATGCTTTGGGCGTGTTCTTATCTTCCAACAATTCCTCAAAGTAAGTAGCCGCAACATCATAAGAACCTAATTTAAAGTATAATACCCCTAATTCATAACGCACTCGTGGCAGGTTAGGATCGAGTATGAGCATCCTTTCAAGAGATGATATAGCACCCTCAAAATCACCTGCTTTAATAGCTAATCCAGCAAATGAAAAGGTTTTCTCTAAATTACCCGGGTCCTGAAACATTGTTTCAAAAGCTTTATCATATGCTCTGCGAATTTGGTCTGGTGTATTCGGATTAACGCCTTGAGATTGAGCGGCATAAGGAACCATTAGAACAAAAATCGATACAAATAATCCGAAATACTTAAAGGTTCTTTCACCCATCTTTACTCACAAAACTACCCAAAAAATGGTATAAAACCAACGGACATCTCCCTACAGTATTTTCACAGAAAAGCTAAGTGATTGTTACCAATTAAAACAACTGCAGATTTATCATCTATATTGCAGGTCTTGCGAACTTCGTTCCGGACGACGAATAGCTTCAACAGCTGCTGCAAGCGCTATCTGCCCAATCACTTTTCCAGATTCATCAACGACAGAACCTTCGGACACTCCCTCACTGGATAATCGGCTCAGTGCATCCTCCAACGGCATGTTCTGGTCCAAATGTGGACCATTACCACTCTCGGTAGGCACCATTATTGATCGCACCTGCAGCACCCTACTTCTATTAACATCTTTTATGAAATCGGCGATGTAATCGTCAGCAGGTTTCATAACTATATCCTGAGGCGATCCTTGTTGAATAATTTCGCCATCACGAAGAATAGTTATCCCATCTCCTATTCGTAAAGCCTCATCTAGATCGTGAGTTATAAATACAATGGTTTTATTAAGTTCTGCCTGTAAATCTAATAAGATCCCCTGCATATCGGTGCGGATCAGTGGGTCGAGAGCTGAGAATGCTTCATCCATTAACAAGATTTCAGCATCTGTAGTAAGAGCACGCGCAAGACCAACGCGCTGCTGCATTCCTCCTGAGAGTTGGGCTGGATAGTGGTTTTCAAATCCGCTTAGGCCAACCCGCTCTATCCAATGCTGACTGCGTTCTATGGCCTCTTTCTCCGCTATTTTTTGAATGGTAAGTCCATAAGCAGTATTTTGCATCACAGTTCTGTGAGGAAATAAAGCAAATTTCTGGAAAACCATCGACGCCTTATTTCTACGAAAGGTTCTTAATTCTTCAATCGACATCCCTAATATATCGATATCATCGATGACAACTTGGCCTTCAGTAGGTTCAATTAATCTGTTTATATGTCTTATTAGTGTAGATTTTCCGGAACCAGAAAGCCCCATAATAACACTGATACCTTTTTCCGGGATATCAATATTTATATCCCGCAGCCCCAAAACATGTGAGTGTTTTTCAAGCAAGTCTTGTTTTGAAATTCCCTTGCGCACCTGTTCCATTGCACTTTTAGTATCCGCGCCAAAAACTTTATAAAGATTTTTTATCTTAATTTTCGTATCAGTCATGCCCACTACCTTCTCTATGAGCTTGTAACCGTCGACCATAAGCTTGCGAGACACGGTCAAAAATAATCGCCAAAATCACAATTGCCAGACCATTTAAAAGACCAAGAGCTAGATACTGATTGGAAACTGCTCTTAAAACTGGAAGCCCTAATCCTTTCACACCGATCATCGATGCTATGACCACCATCGCCAGAGACATCATGATTGTTTGATTTACCCCTGCAAAAATATTTGGCAACGCAAGCGGTATTTGAACTCCAAACAGCTTTTGCCGATAATCAGCTCCAAAGGCGTCAGCAGCTTCCAATACCTCCTTATCAACTAGTCGGATCCCAAGGTTTGTTAGCCTTACGAGTGGCGGAATAGCATAAATACATACAGCTATTAACCCGGGCACTTTGCCGATACCCAGAAGCATTACGACCGGGATCAAATACACAAAACTTGGGATAGTCTGCATTACATCTAAAATAGGCGTAATAGCCGCCTGTACTCTATCCGACCGCGCCATCCAAATGCCAAAAGGAATACCAAAGCTAATGCAAAGGAGGGTCGCAACCGAAATGATGGCTAATGTAGCCATCGTATCTTTCCACATTCCAAAATAACCAATTACTAAAAAGGCTATAACTGTACCCGCGACTAGCTTCCAACTTCTTGACCCTATCCAGGCTAGGCCGGCAATACCAATGATTACAATCGGCCAGGGAGCATTTATTAATAGCTTTTCTAACCAGACCAAAAAATGCAAAAGCGGTTCAAAAAAATCTTCTATACCCTCGCCATACGATCTTGAAAATTCTCTAAAACTAGAGTCGATGCCTTTCTTTAAATCTCTCAAACCTTGGCGATCCATGGCTGGAAATGCTTCAAAAAAGTCCATCTATCTACCTTCGTTTAACTATGATTTAAAAAGAAAAGCCTGTTGGACAATAAAATCCAACAGGCCCTTTCAATTACACAATAAATACGTTTTAAAGTGCTTTCTTTATCTTCTTGGCAGCATCTGCAGAAACCCATTTGCTCCAAATACCTTCATGCTTTTTCAAGAATTCTACAGCCGCATCAGCGCCACCAGCCTGTTGGTCCGCCATGAATACCAACATTGAATTCATAACAGGTCCTGGGACTACACGCTTAGTAAGATAGGTCACAGCTGCGCCACCTTGCTTCTTGAAGCGATCCGTTATGACTGTATGAACTTCTGATTTAGTCCATGCGGACGGTTTTGGGTTTGCACACTCTTGTTCAGGTTTAACAATGCAACCATCCCAATTCTCTTTACCAGCAAATGGAACACCAAAATCTAATGGTACCATATTATACTTACCTATCAGAGCAGTTGGCGCCCAATAGTAGCCAAACCAGTTTTCGCCTCTTTCAGCCGCTTTAGACATTGACCCATCCAAGCCTGCTGCAGAACCGGGATCAACCAAGACCCAACCTTTTTTCTCCATTTCGAAAGCACGGAACAGATTATTATTAGCTAATTGGCATCCCCATCCTGCTGGACAACCGACAAAAGCACCTTTGGATTTATCCTCTGAATGCGGAAAGAGATCTGGTCTTTTGAGTATATCAAGAACTGTTTTTAACTCAGGGTGCTTTTTCCTTGTGTGCGGCGGAATCCACCATCCTTCACCTAACTCCGTGATAGGCCCCTCAACAACAGAATGTAGCCTACCCTCTTTCATGGCTTTATTCAAAGGATTACGGACTGCGTTAATCCAGAGCTCGGCAGCGACATCTGGCTGACCTTTTTCATTCATGGATGTAAATGAAGGCATGGTAGCTCCAGCAACCAATTCGACGTTACAGCCATAACCTTCTTCGAGAATTACTTTATCAATGTTTGCCATCAGTTCCGCCGAAGCCCAGTTCATTTCAGC
>CALIMD010000192.1 GCA_938028645.1 uncultured Alphaproteobacteria bacterium | reverse complement strand
GTCTACGATTCTGCCGATGCTGTAATGCTATCGGCGGAAACAGCGGCTGGAGAATTTCCCCTCGAATCTGTTGATATGATGAACCGTATTATTTTAGAGGTGGAAGGAGATGAAGCTCATCAGGTTTTGATTGAAGAAAGTCACGAAACACCCGAGCCGACGGTTTCGGATGCAATAACACTTGCGGCCCGTCAGGTTGCCCAGACTGTAAGCGCTTCCTGTATTATTACCTACACTACGTCTGGTTCTACAACACTCAGAGCAGCTCGAGAAAGGCCTTCTGTTCCGATATTATGTGTCACATCTAGCATAGCGACCGCTCGAAGGTTGGGTATGGCTTGGGGTGTGCATTCAGTGCACATCGAGGAAGAGGAGAGATTTTCAGCGGTTGTTAAGCGGGCATTAGATGTATCAAAATCACAAGGATTCGCGGAACAAGGTGATCAGATCGTGATTACAGCAGGAGTGCCGATGGGCAAGCCGGGATCAACAAATGTATTACGAATAGAGAGAGTTCCCTGACACAATTTATTTTTCTGGATCGTTGTGCCCATCTGCACGTCTCACAATAAATATAATAGCTAGAACTAACCGTTGATAAATAGGTGTATTGTCGCATGGCCGGGTCTTACAAAAAAGCTAAATCGAGCGATATGGAATTAACAGAAATTACTAAACAGGTTGAAAGAAGAGCAGATTCGGAGTCGCCTATACCGATTAAGGACTTTGAGATGCGCATAGCAAAAGATGGTGTATGGTATCATCAGGGGGCACCTATCAAGCGTCTTCCGCTAGTAAAGTTGTTCGCCAGTGTATTACGTAAAGAAGAAGATGAGAGCTACTGGTTGGTTACACCAGTGGAAAAAGGTATGATTGAAGTCGAAGATGCGCCATTTTTAGCGGTTGAGGTGCAGCGTGTTATTTCTAACGAGAATAAGCCTTTTAATACTGATTTTTCATTTAGAACAAACTTAGACGAATTTGTCACATGCGGATTGGAACATCCACTCAGAGTCGATGTAGACCCTGAGACGGAAGAACCCAATCCATATATTGTTGTCAGAGATGGGCTGGAAGCTAAAATTACACGGTCAGTATTTTATGAACTAATTGATGTAGCGAATGAATGTATTATAGACGGTAAAAGGTTTTTGGGGATATGGAGCAAGGGAATATTCTTCCAGTTGGGTCAAATAGATTCGGATTAACTACGTTATCTGACTTTAAAGACTTATTTGTCCAGGCTAAGAGCAAATCTAACGGTCTCAAAGTGAGTCATGATAATGGTGACCATAGCTTGAATCCTGACATGGATGCTCCTATTCGACAAAAACCAGCTTCGGTTCTAGTTCCAGTGATTGGCCGTCCTGGGCATCCAACGATTTTATTAACTAGACGTTCTGATGCCCTCTCTCATCATGCAGGTCAGGTTAGTTTTCCAGGAGGACGAGTGGAAGAGACTGACATTGATATTGTTGATACAGCTTTAAGGGAGACAGAAGAAGAAATTGGCCTCAATAGGCGGCACGTTGAGATAATAGGTAAATTAGATGATTATGTAACCCGGACAGGTTTTGCCGTAACGCCAGTCGTTGGTCTTGTAACACCACCATTTGATTTAAATATAAATTCTGTTGAAGTAGCCGATATATTTGAGGTGCCAATGTCGTTCGTATTGGACCGAAAAAACCATGAGCGCCAAAGTAAAGAGTGGCAGAATAAGATGAGACATTTTTATGTGCTTCCACACCCTGATTTTTATATCTGGGGTGCTACAGCAGGAATGCTTGTGCATTTTGCAAACATGATGCTGGCTGTTCTGGAATCTCAATGACGATAGCATCCAATCGTGATTGGCTAAATAAAGCTTCGGTTAAGTCTCTGATAGAGATTATTGATGCTGATAATAATCAATCTCGGTTTGTTGGCGGGTGCGTTAGAGACTCTATTCTAGGCCATCCTGTTTCAGATATTGATATTGCAACTCGCCATAGCCCGGACAAGATTATGCAGCTTCTTTCGTCCTCAAATATCACTGTCCGTCCCACAGGGATCAAACATGGCACAGTATCGGCATTTTTGGACAATCAGGTTTTTGAAATTACAAGTTTAAGACGCGATTTAAAAACCGATGGGCGCCACGCTGAAATTTCATTCACTGATAGTTGGGCTGAGGATGCCGCTCGGCGTGACTTTACGATGAATGCTTTATTCATGGATAAACATGGGAATATTTTCGATCCTGTTGGTGGTTATAAAGATGTAATTAGAGGACGGGTTTGTTTTGTTGGTGAAGCGTCGCGCCGTATTCAGGAAGATTTTCTAAGGATTCTCAGGTTTTTCAGGTTCTACGCATATTTTGGACGAGGACAAATTGATCCTGACGGCTTAGCGGCCTGTAAGAAATTTGCAGGTGAACTTGATGCCTTATCGGGCGAACGTATACAGAGCGAGCTATTTAAAATAATTCTTTCGGCTAATGCTTTCACCGCACTCAATAAAATGTCAGAAAATAAAATAATGAGCAAAATTTTTCCAGGAAGGCTAAGACTATCCGAATTTAGTCGTCTTGTTTTTTTAGAGGGCGCAGATTCAAATCCAATTAGAAGGCTTGCTATTTTACTTACAACACCTACAGAAAAAGTGATTGAGACATTGAAGTTATCAAATAGAATGGCAGATCATCTTACATTCTATTGTGAAAAAGAAATAGACGTCTCAGAGGAACCACAAGAAATAAAAAGGCTTTTTTATGAAATGCGAAAAATGGATCTTTTAGGCCTACTGTTAATTAAAACTGCCTTAAATCCAAAATATAAAAAGATGCGAGACGTGGCGAACACGATAGCACAGAATTGGTCCATTCCAACATTTCCGTTAAGAGGATTAGACCTTTTGAAATTGGGTATAAAGCCGGGTATTGAAGTAGGTAACATTCTTATAAAAGTAGAGCGTTGGTGGCTACTTAGTGGATTCAAATATAATAAGGAAGATTGTTTGAATTGGGTTAGAGACCATTGTATAAATGAAAGGTAGGAGCCTATGGAAAAAGTAAAATTGGCCGCTGAGGCACTCATTAAAGCGAGAGAGACAAATCAACCCTTAGTTGATTTTCCTGATGATTCCGCACCAAAGAGTATCCCAGAAGCCTTCGCTGTTCAGGATGAAATATTGACATCGAGGGGTGCAGAAATTGTCGCCTGGAAAGTGGGACCAGGTTCAAAAGAATTTCCACCAACATGTGCCGCTATAACTAGAGAAAATTTACATACATCGCCAACACAGTTATCAAAATCACTAAGGTTAAAAGCTGTGGAGTGTGAAGTAGCTTTTCGTTTAGCGATAGACTTACCAGCAGATGAAGGACCTTATAATTCATTTGAAGTGAAAGCTGCAATTGGCACTGCCATGGTTGCGATAGAAGCCGTCGAAACACGGTATCACCAATGGCCTGTGAAAGATCCCATTTGGGCTCTTGCGGATAGTCAATCTAACGAAGCATTGATTATTGGTGATGAGATTGGATTGGATAAGCTTGAACATTTTCCAGATTTCCAAGCAAGTTTAGCAATAGGAAAAAAGGTAAAGGCGGCAGATAAAGGTTTTCCTGGAGGGGACCCTTTTGCGTTAATTGCGTGGCTAGCTGGTCACCTTAGTGAAAGAGATCCATTACTTTCGAGGAGAGGTCTTAAGAAAGGTGATATCATTACAACTGGATCATGGAATGGTGTTGACTTCGCTAATAGCCAAGAGAAAATAAGCGCAGTTTTTAAAGGATTGGGACAGGCTGAATTACAATATAACTAATACACAAATGGAGATTTGCATTATTGCCGATAAGGTTAGTTAAAAAGATGAAATAATTGTACCTTTTCACGGCCAGAGCATCATTAGGCCAATCATATTGATGGGGCGGGCCAGGCAACCTGGGGTGGTAAGCTCATTAAAATCGCTTCAACATTGCCGCCCGTCTTGAGTCCAAAAAGCGTGCCTCGATCATGTAGTAAATTAAATTCAACGTAACGTCCTCTTTTTATTAATTGCATTTCTCGTTGTTCCTCTGTCCATGTATCATCCATATGACGCTGTACAATTTTAGGGAAGACTGTGTTGAATGTTGACCCTATATCCTTAGTGAAAAGAAAATCAGACCCGAAGTTACCATCTAACTGATCATAAAAGATACCGCCGATGCCTCTGGGTTCATTTCGATGTGCCAGATAAAAATATTCATCACACCACTTCTTAAATCTAGGATAATATGTCAGATCATATTTATTACAGGTGGCCTCAAATGCGCTATGAAATAGTTCTCTATCATCATCATTGCGAATCATCGGCGTTAAATCACTACCTCCGCCAAACCATGATTTTGTGGTTGTAATATGCCGCGTATTCATATGAACGGCGGGGACATGAGGGGACCACATATGTGCAACCACAGAAATTCCAGATGCCCAAAATCTTGGATCGTCCTGTGCTCCGGTGATC
>CALIMD010000191.1 GCA_938028645.1 uncultured Alphaproteobacteria bacterium | reverse complement strand
GCCTGACAACCGAATTTGGGATGAATTACAAACAAGACTAGGCTCCCAAATCGATAGCCATGTTTCACAAGGCAAAATCATAGAGAAAGGGGTTACTCCAATGCGAAGCTTTGTTGTTGAACCCCTTCGCTATGGAAATCTTTTCCTAGCAGGAGATGCCGCCCATATTGTGCCGCCAACCGGTGCAAAAGGGCTTAATCTAGCAATGTCAGATATTCAATATCTAGCAGATGCATTTTTAGATTTTTATAAAAACAAATCCTTCACAGGGATCAATAATTATTCTGACCGAGCTTTGTCTAGAATATGGAAGACGGAAAGATTTAGCTGGTGGATGACATCTATCCTACACAAAACTAAAAACGAGTCATCTTTTGACGATCGCATACGGTTAACTGAATTGGAGTATCTTTTATCTTCGGAAGCAGCAATGAGATCCTTTGCCGAAAACTACGTAGGCTTGCCATTTTAGAACTTTTTCGATTGCTTAACCAGCTGGGCCAACTAGATTGCGCCAAAAGTCCTCCCTAAACCTTCTCACTACTTAACTACTGAAACGGTTTTTCCAATAGTAAAAACTCTAAAAATTTTTATGCACGGCTTCTAATTCTCTGTGGACATGGTTTATATGTCTTATTCAACGGATCGAATTCAGATCGTTTTCTACTACCAGGACTATATCCATACACATGTAACGAAAGGCTAGGCGTTTCACCTGTATTACGAACACTGTGAATATCATTTGGTAAAAATGCGCATGCTTCGGCCGGGCCAACTATAATCTCTTCTTCTACAGTTAGATCCGCAAAACCTTCTCGTTTCCCATCATCATGCCTTTTCCAATTCACATTAGTTTCTTCGCCATCAATTCCAACTACAACGCCCCATGTTTGATGATCGTGAGGAGCAACCCCCCTGCCCGGCAACCAACAAATTGTTTCTACCATCAGAGCATTATCTTCGTCTTCATTAAGTATTGTTATTCCAAATCCTTGAGACTCGTCACAGGAACGGAAAGAATCGGAACTCCAATCGGTTTGCGATGCTAATCGTTTTGCTAGTGGTATAACCTTTTCAATAATTGCACTATCATCTTTTTGGCTCTGCGTAATTAATCGCAGATCATTAACAAATTCTGTAACGGAATAAGTAGCCATAATTCCTCCCCAAAACGAATTAACACACAACACCTAATTTGTAATTTAACACTTCTATCATAGAAAAAATTAATAGATTATCGAAATAATATCATAGGATATAGCCAATCAAGAAACTTGAAACTCAGATAAACTTTTATTTTGAAACTCTAAACGATCTCGTAATTGGATCCCAGATAACAGGAATTGAATTACTTCTGCCATTTCGTGCCTTTAATAATTGTAAATTCCATTTTGGTCTCCAATCTTGTGTTAAACATGGAGATATCCTCCAACGTGTCTCCGCAACAGAACTTATAAAGCTAATATTTTTTGTATTGGGGCGCAGCATAAAACCAGTTACACCATTCTTTTCTGTTGCCAACTGAAGTTTTCTCCAGAAAATGGATGTTTCGCTAGCCGCCCCCTTACGCGGTTCATCTAATTCAGCAACAACAGCCATAATACCTGAACATCTTAAGCCTTCTTCTATCGCCCAAATCATATCTACTTCGGACGATGCATTCACCTGAATGATCCTATTCGAATTAAGACCAAGCCAGTTTAATCCACTTGCAGAAAGATTACCTGTAACAATATTTTTATTTTTCACACACCAAAGTATTTCTTTATTCGTACCAATCTGCTCTGAGATTCTAACTAAGAGAGCAACTACAAATCCAATTGATGATACATTACCTAATCGAAAATGCAGGTCTCCTAATACTTCATGTACTTTTCCTAACATTAAACCATTACCCGATAAAAAATCGTCTATTTCAGAGATTCCAAACGGAACTATAATATTATCGTCTCTAGCAGTATCTTTTTCCAGAAGTCGAATCTGTGAACGTAGATCATCAATTTGGGTGTTTTTATTCAAATTATTTACAGCCTTAAAAATCTAGAGTGACATATTTAAGCACTATATGTTCCCTTTTTGTTCTTTTCAAATTAAACCTTAAACTATTCAATTAAATAGTTAAATAGATCCCGCACTCTATTTAATGCTTACGACAATGATTTTAATATGGCATTTTACCAAGTTGTTTTGAATTCTTTGAACGGGGTTTCAATTTTTTTTATTTCTTGCAAAACCTCTGCCGGTATATCTGGTCGAACATCAGCCGATGTACTTGCATAAACCATATCTGTACACCCACCAAATCGCTTTTCAAGTACATCGGGAAGTTCATCATATCTGCCAACAGCTGCGAATAAATACAAAAGATCATCCGGAATTTCTTTTGCCATTTGATTCCAAAGGCCATCTTTTGTCATCTTATTCAGTTTTCTTCCAAGATCTCCCTGCCCATGATGCTCAAACACAGGCCAATAACTAGGGGTCGAACCGTAGAAAGCAATACGATATCGAACCCATTCCAGCGCTGCGTTTACCTCTTCATCCGTTGCCCCCGTCGCAACAAACCCGCCTCCAGTGACCTGAAAATTCTCTCTTTTTGTTGAAGACATTAACAGACCCGCTTCTATCCGCGGCATAGCAATGTCTTCTAGGTATGAGCGCGTGCAGAAGGGGTGTAAACGTACTCCATCGCAAACTTCACCTGCTAACTTTAGTGTATGTGGACCAACTGCCGCTATTGTCACTGGGATTGGGGCTTGATGCGTCGAAACAGGAACAAAGTTTGGTGTCATTAAAGTAAAAGTGTAATGTTCTCCACGGAAGTCCAATTTTTCTCCATGCTCCCAATTCTTCCAAATAGCCCTTAGCGCCAGAACATATTCTCTAATTCTCGGAGCTGGCGGCGACCATGGGACTGAAAACCGTTTTTCATTATGAGGCTTGATTTGGGGCCCTAACCCCAAAACAAAACGACCACCAGAAGCATTATTTAAATCCCAGCATGTGCTCGCAACAACCATCGGAGAGCGTGGGAAAGCTATTGCAACCGCTGTCCCAATATTAATGGTCTTTGTAGAAATAGCCGCTGCCGCAAGAGGCATGAATGGTTCATATCTATTTTCCATAGTCGCAACCATATCAAATCCAACCATTTCGGCATTCCGAGCAGCCTGAGGCACGTCGTTAAGATTCTCTTGGGGAAGAGTAGTCATGACCTGCATTTTTTATCTCCCAGAAAAAATATTTCGCTTAGCATTTACCAACACCCAATCTCATTCC
>CALIMD010000190.1 GCA_938028645.1 uncultured Alphaproteobacteria bacterium | reverse complement strand
GTTCAGATTAAACCACTTCAGCAGGGCAGATAGCTCACCACTTGGCATTATTTCCATTAAATAATCTTGCTATATTAATATGAATGTAACCCAGAATAGCATGATATATATGCTGATTGATGCATTTCCGATATTACTGCATTCTCCATATTTTGCTTCCATCTGTTAGTTATTGAGTTATTAAAAGACCCCCCCCTAAGAGGCGGTGACTTGGAAACTAACTGCAAAAGGATATTAAATTGCTTTGTGGATATTAATTACCTGCACTCTTGTAACAACGCTCTATGGAACAAATTTGACAATCGCAAATGTTTCATTACCCCAAATTCAAGGTGCATTATCAGCCAGTCCAGATCAAATCTCTTGGGTCGTAACGTCAAATTTAATTGCAACAGCAGTTACCATCCCACTGGCCGGCTGGATTGCAAATAAGTTTGGCCGACGCCGTTCCATGATATGGGGCGTTATGGGTTTTGGTGTCGCAACCTTAATGTGTGGGCTCTCCTCATCTCTAGCTGAACTCATTTTATGGCGTGTTTTACAATCAGCGTTTTGTTCACCACTAATGGCTATCGCTCAATCTGTTGTCATAGATGAATTTACCGGTGACCGCAGAAGCAAGGCTACATCTATTTATATGATGGGTGTTGGGATACCCCCCACCATAGCGCCTATAATAGGTGGGTATGTCTGTGAAGAGCTATCTTGGTCCTGGGTGTTCTTTATTTTAATACCAGTAGCATTCCTTGCTATAATTGGATTATTAAAATCAATAAAACCCGACCCACCGAGACCAAGAACTATAAAGCTTGATTGGATTGGGTTTATCAGCTTAGCAATTACCATCGCGTGCATTCAATTAGTGCTTGATCGTGGAGAACGCGAGGAATGGTTAAGTTCAGGTGAAATTCTACTCGAATGTTTTTTGATTATAATATTCGGATGGATATTTTTCTTTCATAGTTTAACTTCCAAACGCCCCTTATTTGATCTACGCCTCTTCCTGAATCGCAATTTTGCATTGGGCATTATCATACATTGTATATTTGGAATGTTATTTGTTACACCCTTAGTGGTTATTCCTTCAATGCTTCAACAACTTGGCAATGTGCCCGATGTTACTGTTGGTGTCCTGATGGGCTTGCGTTTTGTAGCAACAGCAATGGCCATGCTTATAATGGTATTTTTTGCAAATCAATGGAACCCAAAGGCCCTGCTTTTACTTGGGTTTGGTCTTCACACATACGCGGGCATTCTGATGTCTACATTTGATATGAGTACATCAATATTTGATATGGCTTGGGCATTATCAATCACAGGGCTAGGCGTTGGTTTTTTATGGGTCCCTATGACCATAGTGACATTTTCGAATTTAGACTCAAAACGTTCTGTAGAGGGCGCCATGATGTGGAATTTTATGCGCAGCATCGGGTCCAGCTTTCACATTTCAGTGAGCTTTATAGTAATTTTCCATACACAGAAGATTAATTATGCAGACCTCGTGCAGTGGATAAATCCATACATCAATCATTTAGAGAGTAATTTTCTGGCCAACGATCCAACCACTTTCATTAGTGCAGTGGAAGAAATTAGCCGACAAGCCACCAACATTGGTTATATCAATGTCTTCAATTTTTTCTTATGGACCTCCTTATTGGCATACCCTTTAATTATGTTAATTTCATGGCCCTCCCAAAGCGTGGGCAAAGAATCTTAACTAGCTTTCTTTTCCATATGTTCTGCCGCATTGAAATAAGGTAGATTGTCTCGGCTGGAACACCCCATCACGGCCAGCCTTTCAGCAATCCTGAGGGCCTTGAGATACTTCCGCTCTATCTCAATATCTGAATGGTCTGCCAAAATATTACCGCAAAGAGATATGCCGTAGTGCGATTGGAGTGTACGTATTTGTTTTCCTGCTAGCATTCCGTTTGCTATGAGCGTCAACTGAAAATCATCTTGCTTAACTATTTGAATTTTTTTATCAACTAGATAGGCTCGTATTTTTGCTTCTGTATTTAACGCAACATCCCAAAATTCTGATTCAGAATTAGTAGCTTCACTGGAAACTTCGGAAAAAGCCATGCAGAAAGCAAGAAATACCATTTCTTTGGGTTCGGCAGACTTCCAAGCTGCGTTTCCAAGTGTCCCCCATATTGATAAGTCCATCTCCTGATAAACCTTTTCAACTCTATCGTAAAAAAGTCTTCTCAACCCAATTTCATTGAGAGTACTGTCTATTTTCTGCTCTTTACGAATATCGATCGAAGCAACCGATCCACAAACGGGACACCCACTATCTGAGTATGTATTCTTCTTGTAGATATGAGAACAACGAAGACCTGAATTCAATTTGTTTTCGCATAGTAGATAAATATTATCATTATCATCATGCTCGAGCTGTTGCCCAATCCAGTTAAAACGATTTTTGAATTGTACATAGGAACGACGATGGTTCCACAAGCTCCATTGCAACTTTTCTACTGGACCAAACGTGCTCCAGTTCGAACTAACATCGATTACAACACATTTTTCCTTGCCTGGTGCGGAACGAAGACCCCTTCCAACCGTCTGTCCCCAAACAACTTTAGATAAAGTTGGGCGAAGATGAACGATTATATTACAGTGAGGATTATCCCAACCTTCGGCGAGCACACCGACCGAGACCATCGCCTCTATTTCCCCATCCTCATGCTGTTTTAGTAACTTCATTCGTTCTGCTATTGGAGTATTAGCAGTCACTATTGCTACTTGAATACCTGCCCGCTCAATTTTTTCTAAAGTCACCTCTGCTACCGTTACATCGGGGCAAAACCAGGCTGAAATTGGCTTGGGAGAGACGTTGTTCCTCTCCTCTTCATAAATAAAAAGTGCATAATCGATCATCGAGGACTTTACGATTGCTGGCGCTAATTTGGAAACTGGAAAATCGCCTGAGCTGATATCTATACTTTTTAAGTCAAGGTCATGAACAAAGTGCGGTCTATAAATTGGTGGCACCAAGATGCCTTCTTCTATCAAAGTCTCAATATCGGCACAGTCAATTATCGCATCAAAAGCTAAATTCAGTTGGTCTCGCTGATCTCCGGTTCTTCGTTCGGGTGACGCCGTAAGCCCCATAAATTGAGCGTCCGGTTTCCCATAGCTTTCAAAGTCATCTAGAATTTTCTTATACCCGGACCCGTTTGGTGAAACTCGATGGGCCTCATCCACTATGATAAGGTCCGCCAGTCTTATGGCCTCTTCTAAAACCTCTTTAGCCCGCATATTTGTCGAAAGTAAAATATCATAATCATTGAAAGCTGGGCCAGATTCCGACAAGGATAATTTACGTACCTTGTGACGTTTTCTTAACGCACGTTCAAGCTGCTCTAAAAGAACTAACCGATGACACAGGACTAATATTTTTTTTTCTTTGTAAAAACGCTCCACAATTTCACTAGCCAGGATCGTTTTCCCTGCCCCCGTCGGAGCTTTGAGAATGAATCTCTTATTTTGTTTAATGATTGAGGGATAATCATCTATTATCTTTTGTTGCCAGCTTCTCAGGATCATTAGCTTTATATCACTTCATTTTTTATTTTACTTAATAAACGGGCTTTCATACCAATCCATTTCTCTAACAGCTGAGAAATAATATCGTAGGTAATCAAATTCAAGCGCATTACCCGAACTAACTAAACGACCTGGCGAGGGCCTTATATTTATTAAACAAATTCTTTAAACTCATCAATGGTTGGC
>CALIMD010000189.1 GCA_938028645.1 uncultured Alphaproteobacteria bacterium | reverse complement strand
TGATTATGTATGCTTGTTATCGCAGCAACATTTGTTTTAGCGTCAATTAAATAATCATCGTTTGGGGAATGATTGTGAATAGAAAGGTAGGCTGCGCTATTTTTTCCGTGGCCCGAGGATGCTCTTGCAAAAGCACCTTCTATCATTAATGAAGAAGAAAATGCGGGCTCACTAATTGAAAAGCAGAATAATATTACTATCAACAAACGTAGAAAATTTTTCACTCTTCCAACCCATCCTTGAGTTTACATTTTTTGCTAATCACTAGGGTATTTATTATACCTTTCAAAGACTATTAAAAAGTTATTTCTGGTCTATTACCTTATGGTATATTTTATAGTTTAAGTTCAAACTGCATAATTGTTTAGATTCAATATTTCGTAACTTTTAGGAGTTCTAAATGGGGTCGTCAGGAAATATTTTCGATTTTGATACGCTGTCGCTGCATGCTGGACAAAAGCCAGATCCGGAAACTGGTGCTAGAGCAGTACCAATTTATCAGACAAGTTCTTATGTCTTCCGTGATGTTGATCATGCGGCGTCATTATTCAATCTAGAACGAGCGGGGCATATCTATTCTCGAATATCAAACCCAACAGTAGCGGTTCTAGAAGAACGTATTGCGGCTTTAGAAGGTGGAGTGGGTGCTGTGGCGACAGCTAGTGGTCATGCGGCGCTAGTGCTTGGTATTCTTACTCTCATGGGACAAGGGGGTCATATCGTAGCATCTAGTGCATTGTATGGAGGTAGTCATAACCTATTTAGCCATACTCTTCCTAGGTTTGGCATAGAAACAACTAAAGTTCATCCAAGAGACATTAAGGGATTTCAAAGGGCTATCCGACCTGAAACTAGATTAATATTTGGGGAAACTATTGGTAATCCTGGTTTAGAGATATTAAACATACCCGAACTCTCAAAAATTGCTCATTCCGAGGGTGTTCCTTTAATGGTAGACTCTACATTCGCTACACCGCATTTGTGTAGACCGTTTGAGCATGGAGCAGATTTGATATTCCACTCTGCGACAAAATGGCTTGGTGGACACGGTGCTGCGATAGGCGGTGTTTTAGTGGATGGGGGGCTTTTTGATTGGGAGGCTTCTGGGAAGTTTCCTACACTCACAGAACCCTATGCGGGATATCATGGGCTTGATTTTGCTGAAGAGTTTGGTCCTCAGGCCTTTATAATGCGGGCGCGCGCAGAAGGCTTAAGAGATTTCGGCGCTTGTATGTCGCCAACAACGGCTTTTCATTTGCTTCAAGGTGTAGAAACATTGCCTCTGCGCATGGAACGGCATGTTTCTAACGCACGTAAATTAACCCAGTTTTTAAGTGAATCTGAATCAGTAGAATGGGTCGCGTACCCAGAATTGGATGATCACCCAGACAAAGAGTTAGCCCTGGAATTGATGCCCAAAGGGGCAGGTTCAATGATTGCTTTCGGTATTAAAGGCGGTAGGGAAGCGGGAAGGATTTTTATTGAACGTCTAGAACTTTGGTCGCATTTGGCTAATGTGGGAGATGCTAAATCACTTGTTATACATCCAGCCAGCACAACACACCAACAGATGGACGAAAGCACTATGAAAACAGCTGGTTTGACCGAAGATCTTGTTCGTCTTTCTGTTGGACTCGAAAATGTTGATGATTTGATTACTGACCTCAAACAAGCGTTGCGTGCGGCAACAAAAATAAAAGCGTAATAATTATGGAATTAATTATTAATAAACAAAAAGTTTTTATAGCTACTGGAGGCAAAGCATTTGATGCTAATAAGCCTGCCTTAATTATGCTTCATGGCGCCGGCATGGATCATACAGTTTGGTCTATGCAGGCTCGATATTTTGCCCATCATGGTTTCTCTGTTCTAAACCCTGATTTGCCGGGACATGGACGTTCGGATGGTCTTCCGCCTGCTTCCATTCCAGAATACGCAAATTGGGTTTTGGGATTAATATCAGAACTAGGTGGTCACAAAATCCATCTCATTGGCCATTCTATGGGGTCCCTGATCGCGCTCGCATCCTCGGCATCACTTGGGGAAAAAGTGGCTAAACAAGCTTTGTTAGGAGTATTACCGCATATTCAAGTTCATCCAAATTTACTTGGAACAGCACAAAAAAATGAACATAGTGCGTATGAGACCGTGGTTGGCTGGGGTGTTGGATCAAAGGCCCAAATCGGTGGAAATAGAGCCCCTGGAGCTTGGGTGACTGGCACCAGTATGAGGCTCCTTGAAGCTAGCAAACCGGGTGTGCTTGGAAATGATTTAAATGCTTGTAATAATTGGGAGGAAGGTCTTGAGGCGTGTTCAAAGGTTCTTTGTCCTACTTTATTATTGCTTGGTTCAAATGATAAAATGACCCCGCCTAAGGGGACGAAGATAATGTCAGAAACCCTCAGGGAATCAACAACCATTATTTTGCCCGATGCTGGACATATGATGATGGTTGAGCAGCCAGAACAAACACTGGATGCACTAATTTCATTTTTTGAAAATTAGATCTATGATGGAAGATACTGATATCGGTGAAACACGAGAGAATTTTGCCTGGTTCAACAAAATTTCTACCCGATGGATTGATATGGATGTTTACGGCCATGTTAATAATGTCCAATATTATTCTTTTTTTGACTCAGCTGTGGCCGAGCATTTGATACAGTATGGTGAATTAGATCCCAAAAATTCGCCTGAAATCGGCTTAGTGATTGAAACGAAATGTACGTTTCATAAATCGATCCCGTTCCCGGCGATAATAAATGTTGGATTAAGGGTCTCCCGCATTGGGAAAACTAGCGTGACATATGAAATAGGTTTATTTTTAAATGAGGAGCTAACGCCCGCAGCAACGGGATATTTTGTACATGTTTACGTTGATAGATCATCCCAAAAGCCTGTTGCGATACCTGAGGAAAGGCGAAAAGCCATGGAAATGCTATTGGTTAGCAATTAATAGCAAAAAAGCTGGGATATTGTATCCCAGCTTTTAATTAGATGATTTTCCCTTAGGCGACTTTCGCTGCCAGCTTTGTTTGTCCCTGACTAATCTTAATTTTTCTGGGCTTTTTCTCTTCGGGTATTTCTCGAACTAAATCAATATGCAATAGGCCATTTTCTAGTCCTGCTCCCGTGACTATTATGTGATCAGCTAGATCGAAGCGACGTTCAAATGATCTTGCTGCTATTCCATGGTGTAAGAATATTCGTTTGGGATTTTGCGCTGACTTCTCAACCTTCCCAGAGATTAGTAAACTGTTTTCCTTTACAGTTATATCAATATCTGATTCAGAAAATCCCGCCACAGCCATCGATATTTGATAAATATCCTCGTCAATTTTTTCAATATTATAAGGAGGGTAACTCTGTTGTGTGGAAGACTCAGACGCTTGAAAGGCTGCGTCGACAAGTCGGGCCATTCTATCGAAACCAACGGTAGATCGAAATACAGGTGTAAAATCAATGTTATTCATATCCATTTTCTCCTTTAAGCAAACTGGATAGTATGTGTATCCGCCAAATAGGCCGGACAAGTTGTTTTCACGATCTCGAATTGAGCATCGCTTGGTTCTCAAGTGGGTATTGAGTTTTCATTTTCAATAGGGAAATAATAAAAAAAGGCGCCGGTTGGCGCCCAAAGAGCTTTTTTTAATTCTGTTTTAATCAGTTTTTACACCTAGACCCGCAAATCTTTTATTGAATTGTGCTACGCGTCCACCACTATCGAGGATTCTTCGGACCCCAGTCCACGCTGGATGGGATTTAGGATCGATATCGAGACGCATGATGTCGCCCTCCGACCCCCATGTGGATCGAGTCTCGTACTCTGTTCCATCAGTCATAACAACTTTGATCATGTGGTAATCAGGATGAATATCAGCCTTCATGCTATTCTCCGAGGGTCATTTTAACATAATTAATAAAACAGTGAGACGGTGGTATACCTCTTTCTTTTGAATAGCACAAGATATATCAAAACATTACAAACCAGTCATTGTATTCTTGTGTTGTGGGCAATAAGGTGCCGATTAAAAAGAATAAGGGAAGGTAGCTGTGTAAAGTGTCTTCAGCGGATAATAAAAACAGTAAAGAGGTCAAACGCATTTCTGCGTTGAAGATGGTCTTTCCATATATAATTCCATATAAACTTCAATTAGCTGGTGCTGCAATTGCACTTTTATTTGCTGCTGCGACCGTTTTAGCGATGGGAGCAGGCCTTCGTTTCCTGATTGATGAAGGCTTTGCTGAGGGTGATCCAGTTTTATTGGACCGGGCAGTAATTGTACTCGTCGCTGTTGTTGTTTTATTAGCAGGTGCGAGTTATGCTCGGTTTTACCTAATATCTTGGGTTGGTGAAAGAGTCGTGGCTGATTTGAGGGTTGCTGTCTTTAATCATGTTATTGGTTTAAATTTGGCCTTCTTTGAAACACGCAGTCCGGGTGAAATTTTATCTAGGATTAGT
>CALIMD010000188.1 GCA_938028645.1 uncultured Alphaproteobacteria bacterium | reverse complement strand
AGTGGTCACGGTCCATCGGCCTTTTATGCTTATCGGCCGATGATAATATTTTTTCCACCACTAGACCTGCTTCTTCCGGAGTATCAAAAGCTGCCTGCCAGCCTGTACCATATCGTCCCGACCGCTCTATCGCTGCATCGGAACTACCACCAATCCACAAAGGCAATGGCTTTTGAACTGGAAGTGGGGAAATACAGGCTCTATCATAGTTAAAGTGCTTTCCTTGATATGAGACTTCCTCTCCTTCCCATAGCGCCGTCATTATTTCCAGAGCTTCATTCATTCTTCTTCCGCGCGCTTTTGTATCTGTTCCAGATCCAATCCAATCTCTTGACCTATTGCTTCCAAGACCAAAGGCCGGCAAAAGCCTTCCGTCTGATAAATAATCTATTGTCGCACATTGCTTAGCCGTCATAAGTGGATCACGTAATCCCAAGGAAGCCACATTCATACCAAACTTTATTTTTGTTGTTGCGCCCGCCAGCCCAGCCATAACCGTAAGGCATTCCAAAAAAGGCTCTTTAGAAATAAGCCGGTCTGTTTGCCATAACGAATCGATCCCAGCTGTGTCGCAGCGTTTTACCCACTTCCAATACCCCTTTGCAGACGTGAAGGTGTATGCCGCCATTCCTAAACCAAGACCTATTGCCATTCTTATAACCTTTTTAATATTTTCTAATTAAGTAACGGAACAACATCATTCAAAAATCTATCGAATTGCCCCTTTTGATCTCTTGAAGCGATCCGAAGGGCAATGTGTTTTACTCCACTTCCTTTATATTCCGTTAACGCTTTTGCACAATCCCGTGGGGAACCATGCGCTGTCCAATCCCTCGTCCGATCGGCCGAAAATTGTATGTTATAATACTCTGCCAAGAAACTTCCTGCTACCTCAAGAGCTATCGAAGGGTCATCATTAATACAAATATTAACAACTAATGCATTATCCAGATTTTCCTCATGCTTATTGGCCTCTCTGGCAGATCTCAAAATTTTTTCCCAGGCTTCATAGAATGTATGAGGTGTAACGGAATGTGTCATCCATCCATCGCAAATCCTCCCCACGCGTTCTAGGGTTTTTTCTGGCAGAGCTCCTGTCGAGCTGCCAGTTGCCAATCTGGTTATATTTGTTGCCGCCCAAATGGGATAATCATTTCTAATCGGTTTTGGCTCTATAGAAACACCTTTAAAATCATGAAAAAAATCGGAACAGTCTACTTCATTGCCACGCCATAGTTCTCTGAGCAATTTAATCCTCTCCCACATGAGTTTCCGGCGATCAGCAGGGTCAACGCCCGTATTACGACCTTCATTAATCCAAGCTTTACCGTTACCCCCACCAGCGCAAGCAACCATTACAGATCGGCCTTTCGCTATTTGGTCAAGACTGGCCCACTGATAAGCCAAATCAAGAGCTCCTCGTTGTGTGAAACTACCCATGCAGGCTGGGCCAATCCTGACACGACTGGTTCGAGACGCGACAGCAGAGAGAAGAACAATCGCATCCAATCTTGGATTGGTTAAAAACGCGTCACCAGCCCAAACCGTATCAAATACGCCGCTTTCCTCGGAATAAACACCTAAATCAATCAAATCAGAAGGCGTACAATAATCTAAAACAGGACCACGATTAGAAAGTATGATTCCATATGATGGAGCTTTATCGCTCATTTTTCACCCTCAATAAAACTAATCCTCACTCTGCCAACTGCTTAACCATTTGTTCTGATGTACTAAAAAACTGAGGTTTGACTTTTTTTGAGTATTTTCGCACCGGGTTGTTCACCACATCATCCAGAGGCATCGCGTTATATGATTTTGCTTGCTGCAATTGATTTACGTTGCCGTAAAGCGTTGAACGCTGACTGGGCTCCCTTCCTAATTTTTTTATTAACGCATCCATCTCACCAGGTGGCAATTCTTGACCATGGCTTGCGCCAGCAGACCTTGTTATTGTCTCATTCATCAACGTGCCACCCAGATCATTTGCTCCTGATTCCAGACATATACCGGCTCCTATTGGCCCTAGCTTGACCCAAGATGTTTGTATATTCTGGATCAAAGGATGCAGTGCGAGCCGCGATACGGAGTGAATAAGAACTGTTTCGCGCCAACTAGGACCGCTACGCGCTCCACCCTTCAAAAAAATTGGCGCCTCCATGTGCACAAAAGGCAGTGGCACAAATTCAGTTATTCCCCCTGTTCGAGATTGTAAATCTCGAAGTCTAACTAAATGACGCGCCCAATGAGTAGGAGTTTCAACATGCCCAAACATAATAGTAGAAGTCGTCTTTAAACCAACGTTATGAGCAGTCTCTATAACTTCGAGCCACTGAGAGGTATTCACTTTGTCCGGACATAAGATTGCACGGACTTCGTCATCCAAAATTTCTGCGGCAGTACCTGGCAAGCTGCCCAAGCCCGCATTTTTAAGTTGACCTAAGAATTCATCCAATGAAAGACCTAATGTGTTGGCCCCTTGATACACTTCTAATGGCGAGAACGCATGAATGTGCAGGTCGGGTAGTATGTTTTTCAATTGTTTAGTGATATCTAAATAAGTATTTCCGTCATACGCGGGATGAATACCCCCTTGCAGGCACACCTCTGTCGCCCCTCTATCCCAGGCTTCAACTGCACGTCGTGAGATTTCTTCAATGGTTAGGTCATAGGGTTTTCCCCTCAGTGACTCTGCAGTTTTACCTTTCGAAAAAGCGCAAAATTTACATCCAAAATAACAGACATTCGTATAGTTAATATTCCTATTAACCACGTATTGCACAGAATCGCCGTTAACTTTTTTTCTCAATTCGTTGGCTGCCTGGACTACTATGTCAAATTCACCGTCCCGCGCATGAAATAATCTTGTGATGTCCGGCTCGTTTAGTAGGTTTCCAGATAAAGCATTATCTAAAATTATATCCAGTTTACGGTCTCTCACGAATCCTGGTGTGATATTTATTTTAGGAATAGGGTTGTCTATCGCCTCTGCCCGTCCCGGCGACCAGTTTTCCGTTCTAGCTAAACCGTCAGCGTCCGAAAGCGCCAGGACAGTCCCAGTAAACGCCTTGTCTAACCACTTATCAGCTTCATGAAGATACCTGGGGTAAATAGATAATCTCTCAACCAAGATTTTTTTTTGCTGAGCGGTCTGTTTTGCAAGAGAATCCAAATGCGGCCATGGCGCCTCAGGATTTACATGATCTGGAGTAACCGGCGACACACCGCCCCAGTCATTAATACCTGCTTCAATTAATTTACCAGCATCATCATATGATAAATTTGGCGGCGCTTGTATAGACATGCCTGAACCAAAAATTAGACGCGCTACTGATATAGTCCATTGCAGATCCTCTAGACTTGGCTCTTCCGAGTCTTCCATCAAGGTATTTGCCTTAGCTCTAAAATTTTGAACTATAATCTCCTGAATATGCCCATATTTTTCATGGCTTTTTCGCAACGCGAGGAGTGTTTCAATACGCTCTTGTTTGGTCTCGCCAATCCCAATTAGTATCCCTGTGGTGAAAGGAACCTTTTGTCGACCAGCCTCATCTATCGTGGACAGACGTACCCTTGGGGCCTTATCTGGAGATCCATGATGACATTTGCCTTTTTCCATTAACCTGTCAGAACTACTTTCCAGCATTATGCCCATACTCACCGACACTTCACGAAGCGAAGCAATATCTTTCGCATCCAAAACTCCGGGGTTCAAATGGGGTAAGAGGCCAGTTTCTTCAAAAACCATACGGGCCATAGCCCTCAAGTATTCAAGTGTAGTCTTGAAACCTAATTTAGATAGCTCGTTCCGAGCTGTTGAATATCTTAGTTCCGGCTTGTCCCCCAAAGTAAATAATGCTTCTTTACAACCCGCTTCTTTCCCTGCAGCTGCAATCTTAAGCACCTGATCGGGCTTTAAAAATACGTCTGCAAGATTTCTCGGCGGCTGAGCGAAGGTGCAATAATGACAAACATCTCTGCACAATTGTGTCAGTGGAATAAAGACTTTTCGGGAGTAACTAATATGTCTTCCAAAACCTTTGTCCCGCAGATCAGAAGCTATCCCCATTAACTCGGACAAATCGTCTATATCAATAAGCTTTAGCGACTGAGCGTCATTAGGTTGCTCCCCCTCTAAAGACCAATTTAACTTTTGTAACTTTGCAACCAAGTTTTTTCTCTATTTCTATATAAAGTTCTTTATTCAACTATAAATTATTAAGGCGGCCAATTATACCGCTTTCGTCTAAAAACCGGTAAGTTCTAGTATCACTTTTTGTTTGAATAAAATCTATTAAATCTTTTTCAGTATCCACGTCAAAGGATAGACCAGGGAGATTTACTTCTTCTATTTTCACTGAAAGGGCTTTTGCAAATTTCTTATGGCGTTCAAAACTACCTACACCAAAACTGGTTGCTAACAGACTTGGGGGCTTCATCACTAAAGCATTTGTCCCGTCCTGATCTCGCGCCCCAGCTATGCGAATGCTTCTATCTTCTTGATCTGTAATTAAAGTATTTAGCTCGTCCCTGCTTACCAAAGGTAGGTCTGCCGGAAGTATTAGCATTGCTTGGGCTTGATGGACTCGGCTGTCTTTGAGAGCTTCAATTATTGCCTCATCATAACCTCTGTTTTTGATTTCTGTTATCATTTGAACATCGGCGATGGGATTAAAATGTTTATCCGCGACTAAAAATATTTTATCTATAAATTGGCTTTCTCTTAAAGAAACTAAAACATCATCGAACATGGCAAGGACAAGTTCCTGTCTTTCGCCTTCTGCTAGAATGTTGCTAAGGCGGCTTTTAGCCAATTTAAGGTTTTTTAATGGAACAACTGCGACTACCATCTATTTTCCCAATACGCCTCGATGAAGTTAAGACATTCATTGGCTAACGTAATTTTTTCATTCAATGAATGCATCACCGTATTGGTTATAAATACCTTTATCCCCAGATCTTCAATCTTCTCAGATAAAGGTGCATCTGCATGGTCAATCACTATTGCGTCAATTAACCCTTTGTAGTGATTTGCGATTTCAATAGAAGTCGATGGAACTCCAAGTTCCTGCATCATTTTTGCCGCCGGTCCCTTTACAGCTTTACTGTTGATAATCGGAGAGATGGCTATTTTGGGCCCTTTCATTCCAACCAATTTGTCAGTCATAGCTGGCACATTGAGTATCGGATCTATACTTACAAAAGGGTTTGACGGTGCAAGTAAAATGGCTGATTTATGATTCGCTCTAGCGTATTCTTGTATCAACGGATTAATCACTGAGGACTTCACCCCTTCAAATCGAAATCCCTTTACAGTTGGCAAACATCTATCCCGAACAAAATAATGTTGAAACGCCAAGTCTTCCTCCGGAGTTTCCACGACAGTAGAAACAATGTCATTAGTCATCGGGACAAGCTTGGCTTCAACGCCAAGCGAGGACGCTAAATTTTTTGTAATAGAAGTTAAATCTTCACCCTTCGCTAGGCGTTGTGTCCGATGAACATGAGTTGCAAGGTCTTTATCCCCTAGATTAAACCAACCCTCTCCGCCTAATAATTTAGTTTTATCTAGAAAATTCCATGATTCGTCTTTTAGCCCCCACCCTCGTTCCTGATCAACAAGTTCGGCTAGAGTATAAATTATAGTATCAATATCCGGACAAATTTTCAGCCCAAGATGAACAAAATCGTCCCCAGTATTTACTATCGTCATAAAGTCCTCGTTATTGAGGGTCCTAGAAAGACCCAGCACAAGCTTGGCTCCTCCAACTCCTCCCGAAAGAACACACAGGCCATTGGAACAGGAGCGTAACTCAGTCACCGGAACATATCCATTTCACGGTCTCGTATAAGTGCTGTGGCTTTTTGCTTCTCTGCATCCGACTTAAAACCTCTTATAACGACCACAGGCATTCCTTCTGAAGCTTGTCCCTGAAGAAGGGATGCGGCCGACGCCAGCTCATCTGCGACAGCCTGTTCGCTAACCATCAGTTCTTTTCCAAACATGTCCAATTCGCCACGAAGATCTATCACGGCAGGTAATCCTGCTATGCCAATAGCATGGCCGGTGGTACCGATTCTCCATGCCCTTCCCACGCTGTCATTCACAATTACACCGACTTTGACCCCTAACCTTTTATTAATTTCATGACGAATAAGATCACAACTTGCATCAGGGTCTTCAGGCAACAGCAAAACATACTCATCATTATCATTGGCCTGATCGACAACGTTAGATCGATCTATTCCAGCATTTGCCATAACTAAACCCAGGTTTTGCTCAACAATCACAACTCCGGGCTTTGACCGAACAATTTCTTTTGACTCTTGCAACACCAGTTCAATTTGGCGAGGATCTTTTTCTAATTTTATCGCCAAGGCTTCGGCCTGTGAGCTTGGCTCAACCGAATTCAACGCCACGATCCTTCCTTCGGCTTTGGAGATGATTTTTTGCGCTATAACAACTATATCATCATCCTGCAGGCGCTCATTCGAAACAATTAATGCATCTTTTATGATCTCCACGAGATCGTCACCTGGCTTAACTAAAGGTATACCATCCAACGCAAAAATATTTATTCGACTAACCATCTCTTGATAGTTTAACCCGCTGAACCTGGCTTACCCGTGATCCTGAGTCCCGCCCCATCTATCTTATACCTATTATTCATAAAAATAAGTGATGACGTCATGGCTTCAGCAACGATTGAGTTGGCTATAACACCAGCGTGCCAAGCTTTCATGTCTGCATCCGATGCAAGTTCGACCACAACTTCTCTTGCCTCGGGGTCATTTCCACAAACTAGAACATCACAGTCAATCTCATGCTCTAGATCGTCTAGATGAGTGGCAGCAACGCTTTGAAATGCCGAGACCACACGAACTGCCTTGCCAAGAAACTCCTGCGCGGCTTTCGCGCAAGAACCACCCTCGGGGATATGTACAGTACGAACTTTTGGCGGAACCAACGGAACTGTAACATCTATTAAAATTTTATTATCTAAGGCAGGGGCAATCAAACTTAATGTGCTCATATGGTTGGAAAACGGAACAGTAAGAACAACAATTTCTCCATTTTCTGAGGCCTCCTTGTTTTCCATTCCTACTATACTTGCAGTACCGGCTTCATTATTTAGACGAGAAGCCGCTTCAGATGCTCGTTTTTCATCTCTAGACCCTATAATTATTTGATGACCTTTCCTTGCCCAACGCTTTGCGAGCCCAGCACCTAATGCTCCCGATCCACCAACGATTGTAATTTTCTTTGAAGCGCGTACCATC
>CALIMD010000187.1 GCA_938028645.1 uncultured Alphaproteobacteria bacterium | reverse complement strand
CCAGCGTAGTACACTTAGCAGGATCGGAAAACATAAGCGGCACTAAAACATTCACTGGATCACTGCCAAGAGGCCAAATTGCGGCAGCGCCTACTTTGGATGCCGAATTAACACCCAAGAAGTTTGTTGATGACAAGTTTTTATACCCTGATGCGCAGGGCTATTATCCTGCATCGGTAACTGATTTATATAATGCCGTTGATAATATTGGCAAGTCTTTAACTTCTCTTGGTCAGGTTAAAATGAATGGCCGAGGAGGGTTTAAGCCAAACTATGCGCTTATTGCTGATGATCCAGAAGTGTCTCTTGATTATACTGGCGGAACTGGCGCTATGGACATTTCAGCATCGCCAACAACAACTTGGCCTAAAACAAACCCTGCAACGGATGCCTATATCGTTGATCATGTTAATAAGACGGTTATAGAAAATGCTGTATTAGGTCAAGTGCACACTTGGCGATTTATTTTCACATATACTAAGGCAGTCAACGATAAGCCCACTCTTCTGTTAAGGCTGTACAATATTCTAAGTAGTTTCTCATTAACAAAAGAGACATATGTGGACAAAGGGTCTTCTGGTTCTTTGGTTATCGACATGATTACTATAGCGGATGGTGACAGTATACCAGCGCCAGTTGGAACAGGAATAGGTTATCATCTTATGCTTTCATGCACTGAAGAAGATATTACTGTTACACTTGAATCATTGACGCGCATTAGCTATGCCGTTCAACCATTTTAAGGAGTTATCATGCTAGTTTTAGGGTCGCCAAAGGCATTAGAAAATAAACAGATTTCAGAAGCTGCAAAGATTAAGCAAAGTATTAAGAAAGAGAATATGCAGGAAAATGAAGTAATGCAATGTATAATCTCATTAAAGAAACGTTTTGAGATGAGATTTTCAGGCACGCATATAAACAAAGATAAGTGGTGCAAAGAATTGATAGACTGCAAGCCGTCCGATATCACTAAGGCAGTAACAATTGTTGTTTGTAGTTATCTGAATTCGCCAAGCATCAATGAATTTAAGTTATTATTAAGAGGTTTAAAATAATGCTACCAGTAGCAACTAAGGTCGACGGCGATACGCTAAGCGCAGAAGAATACAGTAAGGGGCTTAATGATGAGCTTCAAAACTTCGTAAAAAGTTCACAGCAAACGCTAACCGGTGCTGACCTATTCCAAACAGCAAAGGCAGTTGCTGATTATGCCGCAGCCGGTGATTATTATACGGATACTGGAACAGCTAACAATTATGTCCTTGATGTAATTGGTACAGACAAACAGTCACCTCACCAATATATAGATGGCATGCGCGTGCGATTTAAGCCTGCTAATAGCAATACTGGTGCCTCTACAGTTAACGTTAATGGTTTGGGTGCCGTTGCAGTTATTAATTCAGATGGCACTAATTTAACTAATGGTGTAATTGATTCAGATTTTACTTCAAATATTGAATATTCAGCATCTTTGAGCAAATTCATATTGATTGATAGTCTAGTTACATCGCCACTATCTTCATCAAAGCCACGTACAGCTATTCAAAAATTCTCAGATATTGTTAATGTTCGCGATTTTGGGGTTAAAGGTGATGGTGTTGCGGATGATACTGCCGCATTACAATTAATGTTAACGCAAAATACGGGTAAATTAATTTTATTCCCAGAAGGAACCTATAATATTTCTTCTATATTGTCATTAGAATCAAACACAAAAATAGTTGGACAAGGAAAGTGTCTTTTAAATTGGATTGGCTCGCCATTTTTAGATTTTCAGTATGTAGGATTAATAGAAGCTGATACTAAAACTGATATTGAAATATCTGGGCTATCATTTGACTATACAAGCACATTAGTAGAGCATTTATATGGCGTTGTGTTAAAGTCGTGCTCAAGAGTATCAGTGGCTAATATAAGATGCACTAATATTGGTGCGGTGGCAACATCAAACCAAGATAGAATTTATGCAAATGCGTCTGATGCTACACAATGTTATGATGTTGTCATTGATAATATTTATGTCGAAGACACATCTGCTCCAAAGGGAAAGTCACGAGGGGCAACGATTCAATATAGTGAGCGAGTATCAGTAAGCAATGTTTTTGTGAAAGATGGAATTAATGGTGTATTTTTTTGGGGAGGGAATTCAAATACCACAGTAGACGGAAATCCAGCAAATAAAAGATGGGCTAGAAATATATCTATATCAAATTGCCATTACCGAGGCGACTTATCTATATCTGGAACTGCTGGACACTGGGGGTCAATGGGTGAATTTATTAATATTCATGGTTGTACTGTTGAAAATGTTACGGATGTGGGTATAGATTTAGAGGGATGCTTTAATTCTACAGTTACAGGATGCTCAGTTAGAGATGCAGTCAACGGATGTTATACTACCTTTTTTGCATCTCAGTACATCGTCTTTTCTGGAAATACTGCCACAGTTTCTGATAAAAACTATGACGCATTCAGGGTATATAATGAATCATTGAGACCTGATTGGTGTAGACAAATATCTTTTATTAATAATGTCTGCTCATGCACAGATAACACAGGATACGGTCAGATAAGCATGGGTTCTGGGCCTGCCAGCGAATTAAAAATAAATAATAATAACCTATTTAATACCAAGATTTTATTAACATCAAACACTGGTTCTGAAAACAGCAAGACAAAGGAAATTTGCAACAATACACTTTATTTTGATTCTACAGCAATCATAGTCACCAATGAAAATATGATTGAAGTGAATAGCGCTTATAGTGCAGGTGTTGTCAGAATATCAGATAATATAATTCAAGCAGGTTCTAATGAACCAAGCGCTGGCAATCCTATGGGTGCTACTAATTATGCCATTTATGTATTATTTGAAGGTTTGGTTGATGCAACAACGACTCTAATTGAAAATAACATAATAAAACAATTTGAAAGTGACATTTACATAAAAAATAATAACTCAAATGGCGGTCAACACCCTATGACTGTTATTAAAGGGAATTATTTATCTGGCCCTAACATAACCCGCGATGAAAGCGTAAGCATTGACTATAGTAGCGATACATTTACTGGCCGAGTCGCTCTTATTGATAATAGGATAAATAAAGATGCTGGTTCAGGTTCGTCTGGTGATAGCTGGCTAAATTTTCCCCACTTTGTTGACACTGGAGTCATTTCTCCAGATGGATATTGGGACAAAGGGCAAATAATTTACTCTAATGACCCTGCAGCTACCGGCGCAATTGGATGGATTTGCACTAGTTCTGGAGTTAAAGACGGGGAAACACCAACTGCAGCAAGACCTCTTCCGGTATGGTCTAAATTTGGAGCATTAATTTAATGAAACAAGTAGGTAACAAAATTGACGGTGATACTATCAACGGTGATGAGTATTCCAAGGGACTTAATCTAGAAGTTCAAAATGTAGTGGATAATAGCTCAATTGGCGAAGCTGGAAAATCTGACACAGATTTAAATCAATTATAACAAGTAATTTCTGAATATGCTTCTGGTGCTGATTACTATCAAGATTTTGGATCAGCTAATAATTACCAGCTAACGCCGGTGGGTAATAAGAAAACACCATCGGCTTATTTTGATGGCATGAGGCCAACAGGAGTGGTCGAGACAGCAGAATTATCTCTTGCTTAACACCTAAAACAAGGCGCTATCAAGTGCCCTTTCTTTGCTAAATAGTTTTTACTTGGCAAACCCCTTATCATTGTAAATATTTACACAGTAATAAGATACAATATTATGAGGTGGGGATGTCTCCTATTAATTTGCTTTCTATGTTCTCAACCGTTTTCAAATCCAAACCATTCTATTGCTCAATTGTTTCAATTGCTGTCTTCTTAACTGCAATGCAAATAAACAATTTAAATATAGATTCACAGATGGATTTTAACTTACGGCAAGAGAATCAAAAACTTATACAATTAGAATCTAATCTATCTGCTCAAATACTTGATGCTCGAATAGAATACCCTTGGCGCATTATATTATATGCATTGCATGGAACTTCTACGAACGATGAAGTGATCGCAGAAGTAAGAAAATGGTTTGCTCTTAAGTGGGGCGCACAGATTCAAGCCGTTTATATTGTTTGTCATTATGATAGAAAACGATTCTTGACTATACTAAATGAAGACGAAACATCCACAATTTGCCGAATGGCAAACTAGAAAAACCTGATATACTAAAGGATAACCAAATTGAAGGAATTTTTAAAATGGCTGAAACGAATCTATTAAAAAGAACGGGGCAAGAGGGGCAACCAACTTTCTTAAACCTGCTGGAAGTGGGGGGAGCATTAATGACTTACCGCTTAAAAGCCCCCCTGTCGGCGCTGATGAAGTCGCGATTGCTGATAGCAAGGACGGTTTTAAACTTAAGAAAACACCCGTTAGCAATTTCGGTGGCGGCTCTTCCAGCGACGCTCAACACTTCTCTTCTGAAATGCTCAACCGTTATGAAAGAGAGCGTCCAGAGCTACCTGCCATCGCACTTAGTACCGATACCTCAACGCTAACAGCAATTGCTAACGATTATGATTATAATCAAGTCTTCTCAAAGCAATTGCGCGCCTTAGGCCACAGCAGGCGCTAAATTTAAAATGATTTTGCCTTTATCAACATACTCTTCAGGAACATCGACATCATCCAAGGTTGCATCAACCAGCAAATACGGTGTTAATTGATGCGCAACGACCCAGTCATAGGCTGAACGTATTAAATAAGAGCGTAAAAGTGCCATAGCCATTTTCCCCTAATCACGGTATTCACGTTCAAGATCAGAAAGGCTCGCCTCAAAAGCATCGCGAGAGAAAATGCGATCACAATAGGCCTTTAGCGCTTTTGAGCGTGCAGGAATTTCAACACCCAAACGTGGCAAACGCCATAACAGCACACCTAAGCTGCAATCCACCAATGTAAACTCTTCACTTAAAAAATACTCTTTTTCAGCAAAAACAGGCTCTAACGAGACTAAACTTTCTTGTAGCGCTTTACGTGCTTTTTTCACTTCAGCAGCACTGCCTGACATGATTTTCGCCATTTGTGCATACCAGTCATGATCAATGCGATGTAACATCAAACGATTTTGCGCACGCGCTACTGGATACACCGGCATTAACGGCGGGTGAGGAAAACGCTCATCCAGGTACTCCATGATGATGCGCGACTCATAAAGCACAAGATCACGATCAACCAAAGTTGGCACCTGCCCATAAGGGTTTAAATCAATTAAATCTTCGGGTTTGTTATTAATATCGACTTCAATAATCTCAACAGCCGCCCCTTTTTCAGCCAATACATGACGTACACGGTGCGAAAAAGGGCACTCTTGATTTGAATACAGCGTCATTACAGAACGCTTGCTTGTTACCGTTGCCATACTCCCTCCAAAAACGATCATTTTTATTGATCTTACTATAAAACCTGATTCAAATAAAAAGCCCTGCACTTAAAAAGAGCCGGTTTAATCCGGCTCTTCTACCAACTATCTTTAATTAACAAGTTTAAGCATTCGCGCTTAGGCTTGTCTTTTCCACAAAAAACACACTTTCCTTCTTTAAAAAAGTGACTGCAATTTTTTCCTTTTTTCTTCAAATCTTTTAAGTTCATCTTGCGCATGGTTTTTGAACTCCTCTTCTAGTTTGTCTATATCAGGCACAACATAGTATTTTTTAATGGCAGTTAAGTTGTCGCTCTTAGCAACCAACTTAATGTATTCGTTTGTCCATTCCCTTGAGAAATTTATATCCATATCAGCGATCCCTTTTTGGTTCTGGCAATCTAGGCGCTTTTTCAAGACTTAGAAGCTCAAACACTTGAAGCTCTTCTTGCGCTCCCCCCTTCATTATAGCTGTCTGATAGCCCTTAAATACCATAAACTTGGGGTACATACTTACTAGAGTTTGATAAGTGGCAAACATTTGACCAGTGCTTGCTGATAGAAGCAGGAATTGGTCGCCTTTGGATTCATGGCTTCTCATTACTGCAACATCTTTGCCATTAATGCTTATTATTTGTGAAACGTAGTAAGGGTTATGCTCATTAATTGCAACCACCTCATTAAGCGCATCTTTTGTATTAATATGACATTCGTTGGTTTTCTTTTTAAATTGCTCAATGTTATACATATATCCATGCGTTTTATAATAAGTATTTATTCGTATTTGCTTATTAATCAACTTAAGCTGATTCCAATAGGTTGTATCTCCAGCTGATACGTTTGCAATTGACAAAGAAAAAACAGCGATCCCAGTTGCAATTAAAAGCTTTTTCATTTTTTATTCTCCGATTAGCAAATTAATAGGCTTTTGTATGTTTCGTCTTTAATATCATATAGTAATTCAATAAACTCTCTGAATGGCACGTCTCCTAAAATACGCTCTAACTCTGGATTGCCATGCTCAACATATTCAGCTATGTAAGATTCAGATAGATCAATAATAGTATCTATCTCGCTTCTTATTCCGTTTTCTTGCGCACGACTATAAGCTTCAGGAATGCAACCGAAAGCATAGGCTTCCGTATCGCAGTTCTTTAAAATCCAGAGCGATGCTTTGGTTAATTTGTTCATGCTATACACTCCAAAATTTCTATGGCTTGATTTGCATCATTGCACAGTGGGTAAATATCAATGAATTTTTGGCCGTGGTCAAGTTCACCTTCTGCCATTTCTGATAACTCAATAAGAATATCAGAAGCACACCATTTTGATTGGTTAGGAATTGGAAACCCTCCGCTAATTTTAGTAATTGTAAAATCAAGAGCGCTTAATTCTGCTGCAAATGGAGGTAAAAAGTTCATTTCTTCTTCGCGTGCATCTTCATTGTCGACATAAGGACAAAGCACTGCTTGTTCGACAAGCTGTTCTAACATTTCATCAATACTTATTGATAATTCAATTGAATAATTTGCTTGTGTTTTGTCTGAACAGAAAGTAAAGTTAATTATATAAGACATGGTGTTATTCTCCTTGATCTTTAGTTGGTTAGTTTAAAGGCTGCGTTATTTGACTCGGCCTTCTTTTTCAAAGCGATATGAAATTTCTTCTCTTAATATAGATACGTCTTTAGGTGCATCGATACCGATCTTGACTTGGCCGTCTCGATTAACCCCAATAAGAGTAATTTCTACATTGTCGCCAATCAGTATTTTTTCTTGTTTGTATCTGGTTAATATAAGCATTCGTTTTTTCCTTGCACTGTTTGTTGGTGTAATAAGATAGTAATATACTAATTGCTATCTGTCAACACTTTAATCAAAATAAACCCCATTATTGAAATGGGGTATGAGATTAAAAATTTAAACTAAACTGATCAGGTGCATAAAGATCAGGCATTTTAAACCAGTCTAACACAAGGATTTTATTCCAAGGCTCGGGGTCTGGGTCTTTTCGTTCCAGTAGTGATGCGCTCCCCTTTCCGCTCAAACAGCCGCAAGATTTTCTTCTATCTGCAAGAACTGCTGATTGTTTTCCTATAAATTCAGTGCCACAATGGCACTCAAATTTAGCTAATTTATTATTTTTACTGTCCTTTCCTGAAGCCTCAATATATCGTATACCAAAGCTACCAGCGGTGTCGCCATATTTTAGCCTCATCTTTTTAACTCCTATGAAATTTTGAGATAATGGAGCTAATCAAAACTCCAAAGCCAACAAATAATAAAGGTTTAAAAAAAATAGAAAGGATAGCAAATACTAATGTTCCAATTGATAGTTTAGCAGTTAAGCTCATTTGGCAAATCACTTGTAGTTTCAAAGTCGCCGTTAGCCATATCAAGCAAACCAGAATCAACAAGCACAGAAGCAAGTATGAAGGCCGCAAAAGGCAAGCAAGCGAGTGTAATTAATAAAATGTTCATTAATGTAATCTCCATATTTCAAAATCATCAAACAGGTTATCATCATCAAGATTCAAGCGAGACGGATTATTTTCTAAAACATGTAGCGCGAATCTCTCGGCAAGATAATCAATTTCTTTCAACTTGCGTTTTATTTCAGATTGTGCATACTTATAAATGAGCGGTTTCATTTTTTCTCCTTGATTCCATAGATGTTAGGGGCGTAACAGCCCCATTTTTTTAAAGAAATCTTTTCTTTTGATCGACTTCAACAACAGTCGCAATGCTTCCCCCAAACTCTGTAATCTTGTTTAACTTCAATTTTTCTTCTTTCAATTCAGATTCAAGAACGTTTTTAGCCCATACACGTTGCGACTGATTCCAACGGTAGCCGTTGGCTTTTAGTTTTGCATTGCAGCTGAATGGAAACTTAGTGGCGTACACCATGAACGACGATTGAGATACTCTATCCAGCAATTGAGCAAATGCCCCTGAATTTAGTCGCATAAGCCAAGCTAAAGCTTCGCAGTCTGCTATTGCCCTGTGCGCATCATAATAGTAACCAGCACGGAATACTAGCCATTCTAACTTGGTCGTTGCTTCTGACCAAGTAGCATCATCTCTGCTGCAAGACCAGATACGGCCATTATCGATGCTAGGAAAGCGCTTATTGAAAAATGGCCTGTCAAAAGAAGCGTTGTGGGCTACAATTAAATCAACATCTTCCAAAAACAACTCAACGGCTGCATCATCAATTTCTTGATCGATTAACATTTCATCGGTAATGCCTGTTATTTCAATTATTTTTTCAGGTAGCGGATTAATCGTTGCTTCTAATTGGTTGAATGAATCAATACAGGAAACTAGCCGTTTTTCACTTGGCGAATATGAAACCTTCTTCATTCCAAGCTCAATAATGTCACATGTTAACCATTCTAGGCCGGTTGTTTCTGTATCAAGGAAAACAACATTGCGTTCGTCGCCAACTTCTCTGCCTTTAAAATTTTCTGGTACATGATGAATTAGTTGGCTAATTTTATCTAATCTCTTAATCATAATATTTCGGTTCAAATAAATTGGTTAGTGTTTGTATAGGTTAATAAAGTTTTTTTAGCTTGTCAAGGACAAATATTCTTTTATTAGTTCAACACTTTCTTTCCATCCGTAACCCACTACGCACTTATAGCCTCTTGACTCCAGTTTTTCCATGCAATCAATCTGTTTTTTTGTTGGTTTATTGGTTTTATCTCTCCTTTTTAATTCTAGGAATAAACCAAAATATACACCCCGAGCTTCTGCAATTAGATAATCAGGCAATCCCGGCAGAAGCCCTTCACTCATTTTTGATTGTTGATTTTCGTTGGCCAAATGCGCAAACAGAATTTCTGGTAAGTGCATACGCATATAACTAGCCAGCGTGATTGCTTCTTGTGTCTCACTAGGGCCTTTAGTTCTTCTTGGCGGTCTATTAAAAAAGTTTGACATTATATTTTACTCTAATTATGGCTTTCTGGGTGGATTCTTATTGGTTCCGCTTGGCTTGTTTGGTTGATAGCCGCGCCTTATACGCTTTCTTGTCTTTATTGGGATTTTTGGTGGCCTGCCTAATGTATTTATTGTTGTAGTCGGTTGTATCCCACCACTAACCCTAGGTGCCTTCACCTTTGGCATTGGTGCTTTCGTGTTTGTTTCTGGCAAACTAGGGTTCGAAGTTGGCGGATTATGTCTCAAGTAAGATTCATGATGATCATTACTGGCTCGAATTAGCTCAATAAAGACAACAATAATATAAATAATTAAAGCAATAGCAACCAAAAGAAATGAAAAGCTAATAAGTAAAACAGTTAATGATTCCAATATGTTTGCGCAATGTTCAAGCATATTAATTAATTTCCTTGATGTTCACAGTTTCAATGTTGACTGAAATTAATTTGTTCATTTCTTTATCCAATAAAAAAGCCCATCATCGCTTGTGCGCTCTGATAAGGGTAGAAAAACGACCCAACGCACAAGCCACAACAGGCTTAGTTTTTTCTTTGTTTAACGCAGTTATCAGGCTGCAAAACAAATAATAAACAAGTTTTACTAATCGGTCAATCTTTCAAGCACATCAATATATTTGCCATTGATCTTGTATTTCAATTGTTTAGGACATTTAAAATCATTGGCACGATTTATGCATTCATCGACGCTATACATATTGTCAAACCGAGAGCCAACTAGATCATCAATAACACGATTCCACAGCTTTATAGACCAGTATTTTTCTGTAGTTAGGTGATATTCCCATACCCATTTACCAAAGAATCGATCAATACCGGGCAAGTCGAGCAGGTAGCCAATTTTGATCATGGTTTTATCACCCTTGAGGTGCTTTTCAACTCTAATTTCTTTAACATCGGCGGTTTCTATCGTGTCATCAACTGATGCTTCTGCCGTAAGCTTGTCGTTAGGATCAATCAATTCAGCGTCGCAAGATTTACAATGACGGGCAGTAATGTCGTTCTTGGCTTCGCATTCGTGGCATTCCTTAAATAGAATTAAATAATCACAATTCTCGCATTTTCTTGCTGTATTACGATTTACCCATCCACATTCTACGCAATCTAATTCATATAATACTTCTTCTTCGGCTCCATCAATTTTCTTTCTGGCTACAAATTCATCGGAATGACGATCTTTGTTTCCAGCATAGTCTAATATTAAAGCATTCGTTTTCCCCTCAGACAGCCGTAAAGCACGACCTATGCACTGAACAAATATCACTCGGCTTTCGGTTGGCCGTAAAAATGCAATGGTATCAAAGTGAGGTATATTAACTCCAGTGGTCAAACAATCTTTACTGACAAGATATAATATCTTTCCAACTTTAGCTTGACTTATTAAACGTTTTCTTTCAGATTTTGGTGTTTCACCTAGTATTAATCCTGTTTTTTCAGGTGGTAATGACTGCATTATTTCCTTGCAATGCTTCACTGTTGAGCCAAAAATAAAACAACCTTTCCTTTCTTGGCTATCAACTATATTGACAACGTTTTCAATAATTTCAGCCGTTAATCTCTTTTGACTGTCAACCGCCTCAGATAATTCTGAATCACGGAATTTTCCACCGCGTACCTTGCAGTTATCAAAATTTAGATCATGGCTGTGATCCAATCCGTAACGGAACTTTGACAAATAACCCATACTTATTAATTTGTGCATATCTAAATCATAAACACACTCTTTGAAAAACATTTCTTCGCCATAGCACAAATGCTTGCCACGATAAGGTGAGCCAGAAAAACCTATCACTAGCGAGTTTGGATACTGCCTTATTATCCGACTCATTATAGATTTTTCGTTCATAAAGTCGCCTTGGTGTGCTTCATCAACAACAATAACGCTAGGATTTTGTATTTTGTTGTTTACTATTGACCCGGGAGAAGCAAAAGTTACCCGCTTATGAAGCTGTTTCTTACCCAATGAAGAACACACTATGCCAAAGTCGGTGCGACGAGTATATTTATAATATTCAATTGCATTTTGTTCGACTAGCTCCATTGTGGGAGCAATCATCAAAGCAGTGCCGTTTTTCTTGGCTGTCATATCGGCAATAGCGGCCATCATCAAGCTTTTACCACTTCCTACAGCGCAGTTTAATATGCAAGGCTCTCTTCTCTTAGAAAACCACTCTCTAGCTGACTGGATTGCTTCTTCTTGGTATGGACGCAATTTAATCCACATTGTTAAAAACCTCTTCTAACTGCCAACTAAAAAAATGCTCTTTGTCATCATTTGCTGGATTCAAGCCATTTGAGAAGTCGGAATATTCTAAACTGCCCTTGTCATCATGCCAGTGTATCGGCTGATCGAATGATATAAAATCCGGACGATAAACATGACTGTTACATCGACCATTGAATTTAAGGCCTTTATCGCAAGAGGCGGTTTGTTTAATGTAATCGATGTTCATAAACCCACATGTAAGGCAGTCAGCTTTAGGTATTACTGCCTTTATATCTGGCTTACATAGCTTAAAATAGGGACACTCACCACACAAAGAAGTTTTGCCCCTTTCCGGTGCTTCTTCATAAACTGCCATTGATTTGTCTACGTTTGATCTATCTTCTGATATAAAAAGATGATACCAGCGGTATCTATCGCAACTATTATGCATTATTATATTCCTTGACCTAGAGAAAATGCTTTCCCAGCATTGCGCTGGGATTTTTTATTAGAACGGGATTGAGTCACTTAAATCAGGGTTAGCTTGCATAGCGGGCGCTTGTTGTTGTGGTACAAATTGAGTTGTAGGCGCTGACATTGGATTAACCACTGGTTGACTTGCCCCCCTAAGAGCCGCTTCACCTTTGTTGAACTCTGTGCCAGTTACTGGAACATGATCACCGGTCGGGGCTTCTACCTGTTGAATCCAGTTCCCCTCACGGTATTCGTCGTCATTTCCGATCATTTCCCATATTCCAGTTTCAATAATGATTGTCTTGTTAACAAATCCAATTAAATCTTGATTTTGAGGATAATCTCCAGAACACGTCATTTCTACACCACAAATAGTATACAGTTTCTTGAACATATCCATGTGACGATCAGCCTTCTTTTCATCTTCATCAAATACTCTAACTTTGTGAAAAATAACACGACCTTTAAAATCACCGTCAAGCAATTTATAAGCAAAGCTGTAATTCATTCCGTATTTTGATTCTCGAAGCTCTGCCTTAATGATTACAGCCATTGCAATAGTTCCGCCCGGTATAACTCCAAATCCTGCTGGTTTAGTAACTTCGCCTTTAGACTGGTTAAAACGATTAAAGAAATTAGACATTTGTATCTCCTAGATAATTAATTACGTTGTCTTCAAGTGTTGTCAGTATATAATGGCTTGATTCTTATGTCAAGCCTAAAAAGCTTGTTATTTTAAATATTCTTTAAATGGATTTTCTCCTTTTACAAAAGGTAAGTCTTTGTCGATTCCGAATCGGTTCTTAGAAACATTGTTAGCAACTGCATGACAGCATATAGAACGTTTTCCAGTCGAAAAAGCCTTGTTATCGCTAACCATCATTTCAAGCTTAACAAATGCCACTATATCAACTTGGTTAACATATGGATCAATTGATTGCTTAGTCATATCAAGAGTAATAATTGAGTACGGCTCACCATCGGGTGGACTGATTGTTTTATCATTAGCATGGCTAATAAAAATGATATTCATGTTCTTTACTTTAGAAAGCTTATCGCAGTAGGCTTTAATCTCATAGTGCAATTGGCTTAACATGCTAAAGCCACTCCCAAAACCCCCGTGAACAGCATTTAAAGAACGTTTCTTAGTTTGTTTATCAGAATCGATAACCTCTTTCACTAACATAGTATCAAGCGCTGAAATACTATCTATGATCAACGTTTTAAATTCGTGCTCTTCTTTTGCTAGTTCTATTATTTGCGCCAGAAGCTCTTGCTGGCTTTTCGGTCTAGGCATAATAGACACATCTTGACCTATAAGGCTAGCCGTTCCATCTTCAATAGGAATCAATATAGGCTTTTCAAAACTTGCCGCAAGTGTTGTTTTACCAAGCCCTGAATTACCAAAAATGGTCATAATGATAGGTTTATCGGCAGTTGGTTTAGTTAGTTGCGATAAATAAGACATTTTATTTTTCCTTTGTTTTTACTGTGAGTAAATAGTACACCAACAAAAACAGAATGACAAGCTTTTTTTATTTGAATACATGCGCTACAATATAAAAAACTATATAGGGCAATAACGATGAATCCGTTACAAATGATAAAACAACAACAGCGCGAGTCGCTGGACAAACTAATCGAGTTCGCTGGATCACGCTACGCTTTAGCAAAGCTCATGGGAATTAAATCTCCTAGCGTCGATGGCTGGCATAACAGAGGCAGAACATCAAAAAAAGGGGCAATCAAAGCCGAGCATATTACCGATGGTAAATTAACTAGATATGATTTGAGACCAGATATAGACTGGGACAATGATTAAGCCGCTTATTGCGGCTTTTTTTATAGCCTATATTTTGGAACAAATTGGGGATTAACTGTTACCCCCTCAATGCTTCTACGCGCGTACGGAGAACAATTTTTAAGCATATTCCAACCATCATTATAGTCTGGAAGGTCTAGCTTATAATTTAGCTATTTCAGATTTTAGTTCATTAACTTTATCTTGTATGTCATTGCGTTAATTGATTCGTATTCCGCTTATCTCATAAAATACATCCTCATCAAAGTTTGGTAGAGCTTTTAATAGTTCTGTTTGTTTAGCTCTTTCTTCTTCGCTCAGGTCATTGTATGATTTTTGAAACGCTTCTTTATAAGAAAGTTTTTTCAAATATCCTCCGGT
>CALIMD010000186.1 GCA_938028645.1 uncultured Alphaproteobacteria bacterium | reverse complement strand
ATTAGATTAGCAAGGGAAAACGGGTATAAATATAAAGCTTTTTCTTCGGGTATTACCGCAAATTCTAAACCTCATCGTTCCTTTAAACCTGAGGATAGAACTGATATTCAGTTTTTAATATCAAATATAGCGGATAATAATGCTCGCAACTTGGTTGATGTGTGGGAATGTGGATTTTATTTCAAACATCTATTTGATTATTCTCGTATCAAGATTTGTCCAAAGTGTTATACAAATGAAAAAGTTTTGCCGCCTTACTGGTGGTTGAAAAACTATTTGATATGCGATGAACATCAATTGCTTCTTATTGATTCGTGCGGCAATTGCAATACAAGATTTAATGAAGATTCTATTGCATATGGACATTGCATGGAGTGCGGATTAGAAATTGAACACAATAAATCGGCAGAGTTAAATTCAGGAATGTTTGATAAAAAACTGCATAGCGTATGCGCAGCAGAGGAAATGAACACAAGCCGATTTAGGGAATTAATATCTAATGAAGTAGAGCAGATCTATGTTCATTATCAAATTTGTTCATATTTATTAAAGGAAGTGCTGAATAGAGATAAGTATATAAATCACAGGCGAACACTTGATATCTACTCGCTCTACACTGAACAAAAAGAAATCCAAAGCATTGTTAAGAATGATGCGCTTGGTCAATTGATGTACGAAGCACTGTGTTCGTATCGAGCCAGAGGTGGGAAAGGGGTATCTTCATTAATCAACCCTATTTTTAAATTGATTATGTCTCATCAAGGCCATCTATACAGAGCAACACTAGTCAAATTATTGATTGAAGAACCCAAAGATTTAGCTGACTGGGCTATAGGATTGAATTGGCTTGAAAAACTACTCTCTATCGATGCGAATAATTTAAGAAATTTTGTTAAAGAGTATAGTCCTAATCTGGAAGAAAAAAGCCAAGGACCTTTTGCCGTCTTGATTCGAGATCTGAATTTGGTGATGTCGGAATATTCGAAACACTCGGCCACATTTGAATTACCACGATAATCAGATTTATAACTTTGAAAATAGATTTACGCAACATCCATCAATGTTAGGCCCTGATAACTTCTTGTAATTAGCTATTGGTGAATTTAGCTGGTCACGAAGCAAGTAATGCGATTTAAAATTAGCAATGCTAGCTTTTGAAATCATTTTTACAGGTCTAGGCGTGCGCTTTACGTTGATCTTTTCAGCCTTCAAATATCCAAGCTTTATAAAATCGTAGATCGCATTTTTATTGGTATTTAAAAGCTTAATGGCTTCAGAGGGGCTAACAAATAGTTGGCTTGGCTCATCAGTATCGTCCAAATTAGGTATAAACTGCATGAGCGAATTAGGCTTTTTCTTATCAGGTTTATAGCTGTACTCTATTTCACCTGACAGCATAGATTTTATCAGGTTAGCGAAATTTACCTTTGAAAACGTGTAGCGTTTAACAGCATGTCGATTACCCCTAACATTTTTACAAGCACTAGCGATGAGTTGTGTTACTAATTTGTCTGCTTCAGATCGCTCAATAAGCCAATCTCTATTTGACTCTGTAGGGTGCAACAATGCCTGAATAATACCTGCCCTAAATAATTGTCTGGCATGGTAAATACTTATTGATAAATAGGCTGCGCACTGCTCAAGTGAGAGACAATTAGTTAACTTATTTTTGAAATCAAGAATGTTAGTACGCTTAAATAAGTCAGTGCCATTGGCTAATGTTTTACTCACTGATAACAGCCCTTCCCGGACATACAGGTTAACTCTCGATACGCGGCATCCTAGAATTTTAGCGACTTGTTCTTTGCTGATGTAATTAGACTCAGTTTTTACTTCATCACTAACAATTGACAGTGATGACATCAACAAACCATTTGAATAATGTTCTTTCAGGTACTGTTCAAACCCTGATTTAAGCAGCTTGTAAGCTGTTGAGCGTTTATTCTCAGGTCTGTATAAATCATCATAGAGATCCCTAAAGCATTTACGAACCCCGGTTATCCTTGATGATGCCATTGGATGGGACTCAAAGTAATTTAGTAATTCAAAATATCTTTCAGGCCATTCTGCTATGTACCAGTGGGCCGGAGCATAGAAATTATGGCTGGAGTTGAGTTCATATTTTGTCGTGAAGCTTGACCCAAATGCTACTTGATGAAACCGAGCAAAAAACTCTAATAAGTCACAGTACTCAGCAAGATCTAATACTTTGTCAGCTATAACCAAACTACTGCGTGTAAGCTTTTCTAATTGTTCATTTATTGCTAATTCAGCTTCGCCAATATCAATCGGGTGTATTTGAGGTATCCATGTTGGAGCATCACGCCACAAATAATGTGTGGCCCACGTTAGCTTCCTGCCAGTATCGGGGTGCATATCTATTAGCGGGGTCCCATGCTTGCAACAAAACGTTTTTGCCAACAAGCTATTGCTGAACGGAATAGATTGTTGTTCCTGATAGCAATAAGGACATATTCGAACATTAGAAAAGTTAATTGTCTTAGTCAAAAATTCTTGCTCAAACCCTAAACACCGTGTGCTAAATGTATGCGTGAAGATTAACTCTCTCAATTGGATAGTCTCAATATTAGCCAGCATTGCAACTCTGTCTAAATCAAAGTCCCCAAAAAAGGTTTTCTTACCCGGCAGTCTG
>CALIMD010000185.1 GCA_938028645.1 uncultured Alphaproteobacteria bacterium | reverse complement strand
AAACTAATTTAAAAACAAAAAAGCTCTCCCTCAGTTTCGGTCATATAGCAATTTTCACATTAATGCTGTTATCTCCACAAGCCACTGAAGCTGAAGAGAGAACAAGGCTAAGTATAGCTGCTGTGGTGAACGATAAAGTTATAACTGGCTCCGATCTTCAAAAACGCCTGAAGTTAATTTCTATAATGTCGCCATCTCAGATAAGTAGAATTAAAGAACGCCAACTGCAAAAAGAAGTTTTAAATCAGCTAATAAACGAAGAACTTCAAAATCAGGAAGTGATTCGTTTAAAAATCAAAGTCAGCGAAAAAGAAATAGATAATGCAAAACGCCTCATGGAACAGCGATTTAAATTACCTCGCAATACACTAAACGAGTTTATTATCAAAAATAAATTAGATTACAACGACGTTATATCTCAAATAGAAATATCCCTGGGATGGACTCTTGCCGTACAACGTAAATTCAGTAATTATTTAACTATAAGTGATGAGGAGATTGCCGAGGTTATAAATCGGCTTAGAGATAATATTGGGAAGGAGCGCTATCTTATATCTGAGATTTTCCTTCCCATAGACTATGCAGAAAATGAAAATGAAAATGAAGTTCGCGTCAGAGCCCAAAAACTATATAATAGTGTAGTGAACGGTGCTGACTTCAGAAAAGTTGCTAGGGATTATTCAGCGACTGCCAGTGCGATGGATAGTGGTCGAGCTGGTTGGTTTCTAACAGGACAACTATCTCCAAAATTAGATTTGGCTCTCCAGAAAATAAAAATTGGGGGTATAACTACTCCTGTAAAAACAAATTCGGGTTTTCATATATTGAAACTAGAAAGAAAGACTGTATTCAGGGAATTTGATGAGATGAAAGTCAAGGTAAATCTGATCGAAACTCGCATAACAACATCAAAACCTGACAATAACGATAATTCGCAAAAAGAATTAAATAGTTTGAAAAATTTCTTATTAAAAATAAGATCTTGTGGAGAGCTTGAAAAACTATCGCAAATCAATAAGGCTTACACGACAACTAATCTTGGAAACTTTTTAGTAGGCGAATTATCGTCGAATCTAAGAGAAATAGTAATGCAATCAAAAATAGGAATTCCTAATAATCCGGCGAAGCGAGGTAGAGAAATATCCACAATAACTGTATGCAGTAGAACCACTCCCCCGAGCAATATACCTGATGATGAAACTGTGCTCCGTAATCTTCGAGGGGAAAGAATAGAATCAATGGCACGAAAGTATCTCAGAAATCTTCGACAGAGTGCATTTGTTGAGAAAAGAATGTAAAAACATAAAATTCATCCAGTCAGGACCCGATGAATGTATAATAAACCGTTGGTAATAACACCTGGGGAACCTTCAGGTATAGGTATCGAAATAACACTAAAAGCATGGAAAAGTGGACAAACAGGGGTGTTCTTTTTACTGGATGACCCTGATAGAGTAAAAGAACGGGCTAAATTAGCAGGTTTAACCCTTCCGCTGCGTATCATTGGTAAACCCTCAGAAGCAAAAGAATACTTTTCGGACGCCTTACCTATTTTACCTCACTATTTTTCAAACGCATGTGTTCCTGGCAACCCTTCTGTGGAAAATGCAAACTCCGTCATTAAGGCTCTTGATATTTCAGTGGGTTTTGTGGAACAAGGATTAGTGAGTGGTATAGTAACTAATCCAATACAAAAACATACCTTGAGGGACGCAGGATTCAAATACCCAGGCCATACAGAATACCTAGCACATCTGGCTAAAGGTAGTCCAAAGCCTGTTATGTTACTAGTTTCTCCAACGCTTCGTGTTGTACCGGTAATAATTCATGATCCTATTTGTAAGATAACAGACTTATTAACAACTGAACTAATTGTTGAAGTATGTTTGATCACAGCCAATTCTTTAATGCATGACTTCAATATAAAGCATCCCAGAATATGGATTACTGGCTTAAATCCCCATGCGGGAGAAGGTGGTACAATCGGCACAGAGGAGATTACGATTATAGAGCCGGCCATGAAAATACTAAAAGAGTATGGGGTACAAATATCTGGCCCTTTTCCTGCTGACAGTATGTTTCATGGGACTGCCCGGGATCAATATGACGTCGCTATTTGCATGTACCACGATCAATCTTTAATACCTCTTAAAACTCTAGATTTTTGGGGTGCTGTCAACACAACAATTGGCTTGCCATTTGTGCGAACATCCCCGGACCATGGCACCGCATTAGAGCTCGCAGGGACAGGAAAAGCCAATCCAGAAAGCCTTATAAATGCCATTCTACTGGCTGAGCAGATATATTCTTGGCGACAAAAACCATAAAAGAATAATTTTTATGAATAATGTAAAAACTAAAATATTAAACCTACCACCATTAGCAGTAGTTGTCGAAAAATATGATTTGACGCCCAATAAGTCTTGGGGCCAAAACTTTATATTTGACCTAAATTTGACACGAAAAATTGCTAGAGCCGCTAACCTATCGTCAAACGAAACAATTTTTGAAATTGGCCCTGGACCCGGCGCGTTAACTCGTGCGCTATTTATAGAAGGGGCTGGAAAAATAATTGCCATAGAAAGAGATAAAAGAGCAATAACAGCTCTCTCAGAGCTTGTTGATATTTGTAATGGGAAACTAGAGTTAATATCAGACGATGCTTTAAAAGTACCCATTAATAAAATGGGCGTTTTACCACGAAGGATTGTAGCGAATCTGCCATATAATATAGCCACTCAATTATTACTGAATTGGCTTCTGACGCCTAATGCTTTCAAGGCAATAACAGTTATGGTTCAAAAGGAAGTTGCCATGAGAATATGTGCGAAACCAGGCAACTCGAGCTACGGAAGATTATCAATAATTACGCAATGGCTAGCATGCCCAAAAATGCTTTTTGATATACCCGCCTCAGCTTTCCACCCGAAACCCAAGGTGACGTCCACCTTATTAGAGATAATACCTCGGGCACAACCACTGTTTCCAGCCAAAAGGCAGATCCTAGAAAAAATTACTGCCCATGCCTTTGGACAACGAAGAAAAATGCTCAGAAGCAGTTTAAAAAAAGTAGGTGGTGACGATTTGTTGCTTGCAACAAATATTGACCCCACGTTGCGTCCCGAAAATTTATCCATAGAAGATTTCTGCAGACTAGCTCAGGCTTACAAGACTTAAATCAATTAGCTACCTTCTCTTAATTGTTTAATAAAATCAGTTAAACCTAATATCCTTTTTCGTTTAAGACGCTCTGATGTCAGTATTGATCGTAGGTTCGCAACACTATCCTTTAATACAGTATTCACTATTATGTAATCGTACTCTGGATAGTGGCTTATTTCATCCATTGCTTTGGCCATTCTATTGGCGACAACTGACGCACTATCCTGTGCACGGGTTTTTAACCTTCTTTCCAATTCCCTAGTCGATGGAGGGAGAATAAACACCCTTATTAAGTCCTCTCCAGCGTGTTCAGCCAACTGCTGGGTTCCCTGCCAATCAATATCAAATAAAATATCACGACCAGACGCCAAAGCCTCTTCTACAGGTTGTCGAGGTGTCCCGTAATAGTAGTCAAACACTTTAGCGTATTCCAAAAGCTTTTTATCATCAATCATATCCCTAAATTCGTTCGGTTCCACAAACGCATAATCAACCCCATGAACTTCACCAGGTCGACGTGGCCTAGTAGTCGCTGAAACTGACATCTTTAAGTTATCATCTATTGCTAGTAATTCACGAGCTATACTGGTTTTACCAGCACCCGACGGCGATGATAATACCAACATTAATCCACGACGCTTGATAGAAAATGAAGTCAAAAATCTGCCCTATTGTATATTTTGTATTTGTTCACGAAATTTTTCTATTCCTACCTTTAAATCAATCCCGATTGAAGTTAAGCCTTTATCAGAACTCTTTGAACACAATGTATTAGCCTCTCTATTCAACTCTTGACAAATGAAGTCTAATCTTCGTCCAACAGTCCTTCCGGCTTTCAGTAACTGCATGCAAGAGTCTAAATGAATTGATAGCCTATCTACTTCCTCGGTGACATCTAATTTAACCAAAAGAACTGCCAATTCTTGCTCTAAACGATTCTCTGAAAGAGTAACTTTCATTTTTGAGATTAATCCTATTTGCTCTTCTAATGTCTCGCTAATTCGGTGCCTATTAGTATTAGCTATAACACGTGCTCGGTCACATAATTCCAACAATTCTGAAAGTTGTTTTTCTAGAATATTTGATACTTGAGCACCTTCTTTCTTGCGTGCGGAAATTAGAACACCCAATGCATCCCTCAGGGATTTCAAAATAGCATTATCCAAAATTTGATTGTCATCTGAGTTTAATTCTTGCTCCTGTTCCACAGCCACTGCTCCCGGGACTAATAATAATCTGTCTAAAACGGGTGCTGTTTTGGCAACTATACCAGCCTTTTTTAACCTTTGATGAGTATCACAAAGCTGTTCTAAAAATCGTTCGTTAATTATAACCTTCTTCTCTGTCGGGTCCTCTTTTCGGATCAAGTGTGCGGTTATTGACCCTCTTGTTATTTGGGTCATAATCTCTTTCTTTGCTAATATTTCTAATGATTGCCGCCCTGGAGGTAATTTTGAGCGAAGATCGAACCCCTTACTATTTACACTTCGTAATTCCCAAGTCCATCGCCAAGTTTGTTCTGGAACTCCCAATTTAAGAATACCATCCGAACGAGAATACCCAGTCATGCTTTCTAATGCCATAGAATGTCTTCTAGTCGTAGTGTGATTATATAATTACACCACTATATATTGCGCTGAAGTTAACAACAAGTATTTGCGTCCAATATAGCATCAACAAGTATGTCAATTATTTTCTCAAAAAAATATGACACGGCCTAATGATTTTTTTTGAAAACAGCCCTTTAACCTCAAATATTTTTTCGACTTTTATTTGGTTTCCTATCAGACTAATATCTCAATCTCCCAACATGCACGCTGATTTTATTTTAAAAAATATTATTTACTGATTTTTTTCTTGGGTCTTCCTCCATTTTTTTACATTTATATTATGTTCCTTGAGTGTTTTAGAAAATGAATGATGGCCTCCACCTTTTGCAACAAAATAAAAGTAGCCCGTTGAAGCTGGGTGCAATGCAGCTTCAATACTAGCGATACCTGGATTACATATCGGGGTCTTGGGAAGCCCCTTAATTACGTAAGTATTGTGCGCTGTTTTTCGCCTCAAATCTGTCCGGGTAATCGGTTCCTTAGGTTCTTTATCCGGGAGCCCATAAATTACAGTAGGATCAGATTGCAACCGCATTTTGTGATGCAGCCGGTTAGTAAAAACGCTTGCTATTAGAAAACGTTCTTCCCTTTTTGCTGTTTCTTTTTCTATTATTGAAGCTAATATCACTGCCTCATAACTAGTTTTAATCGGTATATTTGGGTTACGTTTGTCCCATAATTCTTTCAGTTTCAATGAAAATTGCCTTTTCATTCTATTTATCATTTCCAGGCGAGAATCACCAAAGGAATAGTAATATGTTTCGGGTAGTAAACTACCTTCTGGTGGCGTTGAATTTATAGTTCCCAAAAGCCCAGTTTCTTCTTTTAATAATTTAACTATTTCTTCAGATGTTAGGCCTTCGGGAATAGTTATATGCCTAACCAACGTCCGCCCTGCTGTAAGAGTTTCCAGAACCGCCGCGGGCTTTACTGTTTTAGAAAACTCATATTCGCCAGCTTTTAGACGACCGGATAATCCAAATATTTTTGCCCCTAAAATAAATGGATATTTGCTCTTTATCACTCCATTATCGCTCAAAAGGCTAGCGATTTCTTTTAGCCCTGATCCTTTTGGTATAATTATAACTTTATCCGACTGTAATTCGGCAGGCCTATTAAATTCCAGATACATGTAGCAGCCAAGACTAAAAATTCCAAAAGTGAATAGTATGGCAAGGAGTACTATAACCCTGACCACAGAATACATATCCAGGTTAATTAGATCTTAGAAAATACAAGGGATGCATTGGTTCCACCGAACCCAAACGAATTTGAAAGCACAGAGGTTATAGTTCTTTCTTGAGCTGCATGAGGAACAAGATTAATATTTTGGCAACCATCAGACGGTGAGTCTAGATTTAATGTAGGCGGAGCAATTCCACCATTCATAGCAAGAATAGAAAAAATCGCTTCAACGCTACCTGCTGCTCCTAACAAATGTCCAATTGATGATTTTGTTGAGGACATGGCTATATCCTCTAAATGCTGCCCGAAAAGACGACTCACAGCGCCAAGCTCAATCATATCGCCTAATGGTGTGGAAGTGCCATGAGCATTAATGTAATCGATATCGGATGGATTTAATTGTGCTCGTTTAAGAGCATTTTTCATTGATCTGAATGCGCCGTCACCGTCATCAGCAGGAGCTGTTATATGATGCGCATCACCAGACAATCCATATCCGACGATCTCCGCAAAAATGTTTGCACCCCTTTTCTTAGCGTGCTCATATTCCTCCAAAACCACTACGCCCGCACCCTCGCCCATCACAAACCCATCACGATCCTCGTCCCACGGCCTCGAAGCAGATTCGGGTTCATCATTGAAACCAGTAGATAACGCTCTTGCGGCAGAGAAACCGGCAAACCCAAGTCGGTTCACTGCAGCTTCAGCCCCTCCCGCTATCATTACATCAGCATCATCCAGCATAATTAACCTAGCCGCATCTCCTATAGCGTGGGCCCCAGTTGAACATGCTGTAACAACGGCGTGGTTGGGCCCCTTAAAACCAAACTTAATAGATACCTGACCAGAAACTAAATTTATTAAAGCCGCTGGAATAAAAAATGGGGAAATTCGTCTTGGACCAGATTCATTTAATTTAATAGCATTGTCATTAATTTGTTGCAGACCACCAATCCCAGAACCAATTATCACGCCTGTCCTATTCTGATCTTCAGAGGTCTTGGCTATCCAACCAGAGTTTTCAACGGCTTGCGTCGCTGCAACCATTCCCAATAGGATAAATCTATCGATCTTACGTTGTTCTTTTGGTTCCACCCAATCATCGGGGCAAAACAGACCTAGATCTGTAGCACCCTTCGGAACAGTGCCGGCAATCTTTGCGGGCAAATCTTTAACATCAAATTCCGTGACCTCGGTTATTCCCGACTCACCGTTAATGAGACGCTCCCAAGTCACACTCGCATTTGCTCCAAGCGGAGTTACAAGACCTATACCGGTAACAACAACGCGTCTCATCTCACATCACCTAAAATTAATTGTTCCAAATAGAACGATAATTAATTTTATCCTAACTAAAAGTTACGATGCGCCTTCTATGAATGTTATCGCATCTTTAACGGTAACAATCTTTTCTGCTGCATCATCAGGGATTTCAACACCAAACTCTTCCTCAAAGGCCATAACCAACTCGACGTTATCTAGGCTATCCGCACCCAAATCGTCTATAAAACTGGCTGTATCTGTTACCTTATCGGCCTCTACACCTAGGTGCTCAACAACAATAGCCTTAACTTTCTCTGCAACGTCACTCATCACTATGTCCTCGATTTATACTGTTAATTACTACTAACCGATATTCAACAGATCCAGTATCGATAGAGCGAATACTAATCGACCCCCTGATTTTCAGTCAATCACCAAAATTGTTCGCGGGAATAACACATTTACTACATATATGCCAGCTTCCTAATAAAAAACTATCCCCTCTATATAACTTAGCCACCTAAAAAGGTCTTAATACATCGCCATACCGCCATTAACGTGTAAGGTCACGCCTGTCACATAAGCTGCCTCATCAGATGCCAGATATATTACCGAAGCTGCTATCTCGTCGGGGCTACCTAGCCGGCCTAACGGTATAGTAGATAAAAGCCTCGCAGATTGCTCCTCGTTCAAATCATCCGTCATGGCTGTTTGGATCATTCCAGGGGCAATAACATTAACCGTGATACCTCGAGTAGCCACCTCCTGCGCCAATGCCTTTGAAAACCCAATCATACCCGCTTTAGCGGCTGCATAATTGGCTTGTCCAGGGTTTCCAGTCGTACCAACAACGGAGGATATGCCAATTATTCGCCCCCAACGGC
>CALIMD010000184.1 GCA_938028645.1 uncultured Alphaproteobacteria bacterium | reverse complement strand
TAAGGTCCTGGGACATTGCACGAAATGAATAATTGATACTATCAACGCCTCCATCTTCTGGACCTTCTGAGTCACCGTATCCACGCAGATCTACACAAATCAATTCAAAATGATCCTGCAAATGCGGTGCTACTTTATGCCATGAGACATGTGTCAGTGGATTGCCATGGATGAGCAAAAGCGGTGGGCCATTACCTCCACGGCGGAGATTTATGTGCGCGCTTGAAAAACCCTTATCAGGTGTTTTGATTTTTCTAACCTCGAACCCTTCGAACAAAGCGTACTCCAGAAAATGAAAATATTATAATAGATGATGGAGATATTTAAATTAAACATCTTCCTTATTCAGTGCATCTTGTTGTCGTTTTTTATAAATCAAATATAAATTTCTAGAATAAATCAGTATCCCTGTACCTTGTCCTAGCATGATAACTGGGTCTTTTTTAGAAAATGCATAGATGAATAATGTGATGCCACCAAGCAAACTGAAATACCAAAAAGGTAGTGGTATTACGCTTTCTTTTTTCTTTTCGCTCACAACCCACTGAATAAGAAAGCGGGCGCTGAATAACCCCTGGCCAATAAACCCAATAAGCAGGAGTATAGCTTCGCTGGTTTTAATTCCGGCGGGAAAGAACCAGGTTAAGATGAAATCCATTCAGATCATTCCTTACTTTTTAGATTACTTGGGGACCGTTTTATAAGCCACATCACACCTATCAGGTCTGGGATGCCGACTAGAAGACGATCGATATTTGCATATTTCGATTGACCATAGGCACGATGTCGATGATTTACGGGAACCACTTCTACTTTGCAGTTCTCTCTTTTAGCGAGCGCAGGTAAAAAACGATGCATATGATCAAAATAGGGTAGACGAAGAAATAAAGCGCGATCGTATAGTTTCAGCGAGCACCCTGTATCTGGATTATTATCTTTCAGGAGAATACGGCGGATAGCATTAGCTGCTCTTGAAGCCTTTCGCTTTGCCCAGGTGTCTTTTCGGTTCACTCTGTGCCCAGTTACCATCAAAAATTCTGAATCAGATAGGCTTTTATGCCGTTCCAGCAATTTAGGGATATCTGCCGGGTCATTCTGGCCATCACCATCCAAAGTCACAATTAAAGATCCTTTTGCAGCAAGCACTCCCGTTCTCAATCCCGCACTTTGGCCTGACCGCTTATTGTGCGTGACGGCTCTTATGAAGGGGAATGATCCTTTCAATTCAGTCAATATAGCCAAACTATCATCGGTGCTGGCATCATCAATGAAAATTACCTCGAAATCACAGACCCCAACTAAGGCAGTGTGAATTTCCTCTACCAGGGATGTGACATTATCCCTCTCATTAAAAATAGGAATAACAACCGATAGCAAAAGGGAAGTGCCCATTTGTGACGCCTTATTCTCGAAATATCATGATATTATAGATATACTTAAGATATATCTACAGCTGACTTAATGTTTATTTGAGAGTTTAAACACTCTTAAAATATATTTTTTCTATCAAAATAATGACGTTTTACTAGAATGGCAGTTGCCATGCCAAGATAAGCCCCAAAAAGTACATCACTAGGATAATGTGCAATTAGTACCACTCGACTGATCCCAACTGAAACCGCGAGAGGCACTAGAAAAATACCTAATCTCGGATACAAGAGAGTTAGCCCGATACTTATAGCAAATATAGTTTGTGTATGACCAGAGGGAAAAGAATTATGGGCTATGTTGAAATTTAAAGGATTAATCCCGTACCAATTTTCAGAGAAAAGATATCGGGGTCGATATCGACCTAATACAATTTTAATAATGTGGTGAATTACGCCTGATAGCAACCAGACGGAAGTTACAAAAGCTAACTGTAACAAATAAACTTTAAGCTGACAGTGATAAGGAATTAAATATTGGGTGCTCCGAATGTAGACGCAAAATGTAATCCCGGCGGTGGCCAACAATAACCAAAATGTTGCATCTCCTGCATTTGTAATTATTCTGAAAATATCAGTGTAAAAATATTGTGAATTATTTTTGATGAAAATAATTACATCTCGATCAACCCCAATTCCTAAAAGTGCGCATATGAATACCGTGATAACCAGGACTATGCCTAGTGGGGGCTGTTTAATTACAGCCCAAAAAAAATATAGGTGTTTCATTTTAACACTATCTGAGTTGGCTTCTTGTATTTATTAATTTTGGGCATTTTTTACCATTAATAAATTTAAAACTAAGTTTCTACCTTTAGAGTAATTGAAGCTGTTAAAGGTTTCGATCAGTTTTGTTGTAATGCCTGCCCGGGTAGTAGCTAAATAAAAATCTTCTAGCTTAGAATGACTAACCAATACTAGACTGTTGGGTTCATCTTTTAGTTTTTTGACGCCGTCGTGAATGTTGGCTAAGTAAGTATTTGTTCCATTAAGAAAAACCAAGCTTGGTTCATGATACCCTATCGAGATTAATTTATTGTCTTGTCTCTTGGTTGCCTCAAGGAAATCAGCTATTTCTGCGGAAGGGAAGGCCCATTTTATAGCTGGAATTTTTGAGTGGGTTAATGGGATAAAAAATAAGACTGCACAACAGGCTATTGAAAGAATGCAGGTCTTGAGTTTACCTTTCCATAGAAAGATGACGGTCGCCAATGAAATTAAAATTAAGGTGAAAGTGAGTAAGGCCTGTTGGTTACTGATGTTTTGAATGTGTTCAAAAACTATTTTTTTATCAATTGCGTGGCCCGGTGACGCGACGAGTTCAATGTTCGGATTCGCTAAAAAAATAGATGCTATTATTAAACTGCTACTGAGAATGAACCAAAGGCCGCTATAAAGTTTCGATCCTAGGCTAATTTTATAAAACTTTATTTCATCCATTGCTTTAGCAACGGTTATTGCTATGGCTGGGTAAAGCGGCAACACATAATGCGGTAATTTTGTGGGTACGATCTCCAACATTATCCATGCTGGTACTAACCAAGCTATGATAAATTTGAAAAAAATGTCTTTTTTAGACTTGATGAAATGAATCAAACTTGGCCAGAGAAAGAGTGAGCTAGGCCAGAAAGCAATCATTAACATTAGAAGATAATAGCCAGGCGGCATTCCATGAGATTCGACGCCGCCCATCAACTTCGGTAGTAAATCTACACTAATTGATTTCTTTAAAAAGGCACCACTGGAAGATATTTGAACGGCTATTACCCAAGGCAGACTGATAGCAGTGGCAACCAGAACGCCTGTCATCGGTCGGAGCTGCTTTATAAGATTTAGGTTACGATCAAAACAGCATAATGTTACAATGGCTAACAGTATAATAACTGGGACAATTGGACCTTTGAGAAGGATGCTTAGTCCAAGACCTGCCCAAAAATATAACCAGCTTAAAAAATTTATGTCGCCTTTGTATGTCCTGGCTAAGCCGTACTGGGTGATTAATACACTCAGCAGCAATAGAGCGTCTGTTTTAGCCATGTGCGCTTCTGCATTAAGCAGAAAACTTGACGCTAATAAAATTCCAGAAAATAGCGCAACTTCTCTTTTAACAAAAAGACAAGCAATAGCATATGTGAGGATCACCGCCGCTAAAGAGGCAAGCAGGGAGGGTATACGGTAGGCCCAAATAGAATTGAGTTTATCTGGTGATAGTATATTTACCGTCGCCGCTTGTACCCAATAAGCTCCAACAGGTTTTTTGTATCTTGGGGTTTCTTGAAATCTTATATCAACGTAATCACCAGTTTCTATCATTTGCTTGCTAGCTTGGGCAAAACGAGACTCATCTCTGTCTAATGGGGGGATACTAGAGATACCTGGTATGAAAACTACCAAGCTGAAAGTTAAGAGGATTAAAATATTACGCCAATGCACGATAACCGAACCCGTATTTTAATTGTATGTATTGATCTAGTTGTTTGAATTCATCTTGTGTCTGCGCTTAACTTATAGACAAAATTGCTTGCAAACACACTGGATTAACTTTAATTGACACTTTTACTTTTGCATTTTAAGCGAATTGATCTGTTTTTCTATTGATTTTCGTGCTGGTGCATTAGGGCCCATTACCTGCAACAGACGTGTCCATAATTCATGAGCAAGTGAATAATCACCCTCTGCTTTAGCGATCATTCCCCGGTAAAATGTTGCTTCTGGGTGATTAGGATCGAGTTTTAAAATATTTTCGATTACCGGTTTAAGCCGGGAAGGTATTTCTGTTTCGGGTGTTCCGGCTGGGAAAAGTGCACGCGCAAAGTTCAGCTGGATATCTATTCTATTTGGAGCAATCTTGGCCGCTTGACTATAGGCATTTATGGCGCTCTCAGACTGTTTTAACACAGAGTACGAACGCGCAAGTCTCAGCCATCCGTCGACATCGTTCGGGTTATCTTCTAATTTATCAGCTAAACGTTGGACCATACTTCGGATCATAGATTGACGATCTTTGGCGGTCATATTTTGTGCCGCAGCGATTTGACTTTGGCTTGGGCCGGGGATGGGTTTTGAGACCTGTGTTGATTGCCCTTGATTTGGTGTAATGGTTCCCTTGTGGGGAGGCCTTTTAGTGATTTCTCCTAACTTTAATGCAGAGATATCAATGCCGCTCTCTTTCTCAGCCTTTTGAATGCGACTTTGAAGCATTGGTCTCCATGGAGCGTCTTCTGGAGTATCGATTTCTAGAGCAATCCAGCGTCGAAGCGCTGCTGTCAAATTATTTCTTTGATATTCAGCAAGGCCCAAATAATAACGGGCTCTAGCGTCATCTGGGGTGTGCTTTTCAACTGCTTTAAACTCAGATTCGGACTTTTGGGTGACGCGTCCATCGGCAGCCAGGGTTAGGGCCTCCCCAAAAGCTGCGCGCATACCAATATTATTAGGTGTTATTTGAAGAGCTCGCTCCAGCGTGGATGCCGCCTCAGAATACTTTTTTTGCATAAGATAAGTTTTACCAAGAAGTTCCCAACTTTTGATGTCATTAGGGTTCTTATCTAATTTAGCCCTCAAATTGGTGATCATATCGTTTATTTCGCCATGTTGGCCTTCGTTAGTCGCTATGGCGGTTGGCTTGGGCGTTTGAGAAACGCGATTATTAAAAGGTTGGCCAGAAAGCCCTGGCTTTCCCATGGATATATACGTTCCCAGCGCGAATGACGGTATCAAGAATGCCAATAATACCGCCAATATCATTCGACTGAATTGACTAGGGTTTTTATGATTTTGATTATTGTTCTCTTTTATATTGCTATTGGTCGATAAAATTCTCCGTTGTATCTCAAGACCGGCGGACTCTTTATCTTGTTTTGCTATGCGACCTTCCAGAAGGTCCCGTTCCAGTTCATCCAATTGGTCTGCATAGACTTGCAAATTAAATGAAGCAGGATCTTCACTCTGGGTCTTCTCTTTCAGTATAGGCCATATGATTGCAAGCACAGCGCCCAGGGTTAGTATTCCGGCTATGAACCAAAACAACATTCTATCCCTCCTTCTCTCTACTTATAAGGATGGATAGTTCTTCTTTTTCCTCAAGAGATAGTGGCTCTTCGGGCATTATTCTTTTTCTTCGAATTAGAAATAATACTGACAACAATAGGCCGGCGAAGAATATAAATAACGGTCCGTACCATAATATATAGGTGGTTGCTTTTACTGGAGGCCGCAACAGAACGAAGTCACCGTACCGTGCTATCAAAAAATCATATATGTCATTATCTGATGCACCGCTTATCAGCTGTTCTCTAACAATTTTTCTTAAATCTTTCGCCAAGGAAGCATTGCTATCATCAATTGATTGGTTTTGACATACGAGGCACCGTATGTTTTGACTAAGATTACGGGCCCGTACCTCGAGCTGGGGATTTTGCAGTATCTCGGATGGCTCAACTGCTGGCGCATTTAGTGGAAGACTGACTATTATAGCGAGAGTTAACATAAAAAGCTGATATTTAGCCATTTGTTTGTTTCCGTAGGACCTTGATTACAGGAGAGATTTTTTCTTTAAAAATGCTTTCGGAAAGTGGACCAACGTGTCGATACTGAATTCGACCTTGTTTATCAATTAGATAAGTCTCAGGAACACCGTAAACACCCCAATCTATGGCTGTCCTTCCATCAACGTCTCTACCAATTCTCTCGTAAGGGTCTCCTAGATCAAGTAACCATTTCTTGGCAGCTTTTTGCTTATCCTTGTAATTGATTCCATATATTGGGACTATATTTGATTTGCCAATTCTCATAAGGAAATCATGTTCTGTTCGACACGGACCGCACCAAGACGAAAAAAAGTTAACTAACTGGATCTCTCCTATCAATGCTTGATTGTCTATACCCGGTTTTGTTTCTAGAAGCGGGGGAAGATCCAAATCTGGAATATTTTTTTCAATCATAGCTGAGGGCAAGATTCTCGGATCTTTACCTTTTATAATTGGTAAAGCGAAATAAACGGCAGTAGTCATAAAAAAAACTAGAGGTCCCAAGTAAATCAATTTACGCATCTTCAAGTAAGCCGTTTTCTTGAACTTTTTTGTGTGCTTGTTTAAATGGTGCACCAATTCTGAGTCGCCGGTCTGATAGTGATATTAAACCCCCTACTACCATGATTAAACAGCCTGCCCATATCCAGGGTATTAGAGGATTGTACCACAACCTAAGCGTCCAACCTTGGCCTTTGCTACCCTCTCCCAACGAAACATATATATCAGCTAAAAGTGTGGTGTGAATGGCAGCCTCAGTCGTGGGCATTTGCTGCACTGGATAGAACCGTCGTTCGGGGAACACTCTCGTGACATATTCTCCATTTTTTCTTATAATAACGGTTGCTCTTTCCAAATGGTAATTAGGGCCCTCGAGCCTGTCTACGTTTTCTAATTGCGCCTCGAACCCTGCAACGGAAGTTTTGTCCTTCTCTTTAGCGTTTATAACTACTTCAGTTCTCCATGCACTATCTGCTACTGCTCCACAAATAAAGATGGATAGTCCCAGATGTGCCATTGTCATGCCGTATGCAGATCTAGGTAACCGCCTGGCTTTGGACAAAGATTTAGACAATTGATCTCGGAATAATCCTATTCTATCCGCAAATTCTTTGAGAGTTCCGCCCGCTAGCCAACCAGCTAATGCAAAACCAATCACAGGGGCGAGAGGCTCATCACTATGGAGCCAAAATACGAATATGCCGATGGCAAATGATAGAGCAACGGCGAACCAGAGTCGCGACATTGCCGCTGAAAGATCACCTCGTTTCCAAGCCAACATTGGACCAATCGCCATTAAGAGGACAAGTGGTATCATTACTGGAACGAAAGTGGCATTAAAAAACGGAGGTCCAACAGAAACCTTTTGTCCAGTCGTGGCATCTAGAAAAAGAGGGTAAAGTGTACCAATAAATACCGTTGCTGTTGCAACTGAGAGAAGAAGATTATTCATTATTAATCCTCCTTCGCGACTTATCGGCTGAAATAACCCCCCTAGCTTCATCGATGGTGCCCTTAGTGCAAACATGATCAAGGCACCACCAACAAATAGTACTAGTATTGCAAGTATGTATAAACCCCTCTCTGGATCGACGGCAAAGGCATGAACAGATGTTAGAACCCCCGATCTGACTAGAAAAGTTCCCATTAAACTTAATGCAAAGGTTAAGATAGCCAGAAGAATAGTCCAGCTTTTCAGTGCATCTCTTTTCTCCACAACTATTGCGGAGTGAAGTAATGCAGTTCCGGATAGCCAAGGCATAAAACTTGCGTTTTCAACTGGATCCCAGTACCACCATCCCCCCCAACCCAGTTCATAGTATGCCCACCAACTCCCAAGCGTTATACCGGCTGTAAGGGCTACCCATGCGGCTAGAGTCCAAGGTCTAACCCAGCGCGCCCACGCGGGGTCCACCCGACCTTCTATTAATGCAGCGACCGCAAACGAAAATGCCATCGAAAAACCTACATACCCAAGATATAGCATAGGGGGATGGAACGCTAACCCTGGATCTTGCAATAGGGGATTTAAGTCGCGACCGTCAATTGGGGCCGGATCTAATCTCAAAAAGGGATTAGAAGTCAAAAGAATGAAACCCAGAAAAGCAACCCCAATAGATGCTTGGACGGACAAAACTCTGGCTTTTAACGTTGGGGGAAGATGTACCCCAAATTGTGCTACGGCAAATCCAAACAGTGCAAGTATTAAAACCCAAAGGATCATTGAACCTTCATGGTTCCCCCAAACCCCACTTATTTTATATAACAATGGTTTTAAGGAATGCGAATTCTCAGCTACGTTTATTACTGAAAAATCAGACGTAACATAAGCATGTGTTAGTGCTCCAAATGCAATTGCAATTGCAATGAATTGAGCAGTGGCGGCGGGCTGGGCTACTCCCATTAAAGAAAAATCATTCCTGGCTGCACCATAGAGCGGGACCGTGGTCTGGACCAAAGCAATGAGCAAAGCCAAAACCAACGCATAATGTCCTAGTTCAGCTATCATTGTTTATTGCCCCCTTTCCATTTTCCTGATTTTTTCAATGAGTCGGCTACTTCTTTTGGCATATAGTTTTCATCATGTTTTGCCAGTACGTGTTTGGCTTGAAAAAGACCATCTACTAAATACCCTTCAGCAACTACACCCTGACCTTCCCTAAACAAATCTGGGAGTGCGCCCTTAAAGGTTACTGGCAAGCTATTATCAAGGTCTGTAATAGTGAATGAAACAGTTAGACCATCACTTGACTTTAAAAGGCTATTCTCCTCAACTAATCCGCCCACTCTAATTTGTTTCTTGGAGTTGGTTTTGGTATCAATCAAGTCTGTTGGACTGTAGAAAAAAACCAAAGTGTCTTCAAAAGCGTTTAGGGCAAGGGTCGTTGCTGCCGCCACCATAAGAAGACCTAGCCCCACCATTGTCAGTCGACGACGTTTAGGTGTCATCTGAAACTCGTCTTTTGTTTAGGGCATTGCTGTTTAAATCCTTCAGCGTCCGCTTAGCAATCCTTAATTGATATAAAGAATAGCTAATAATCAACACCATAGTAAACCCGGTCACCAAATAAGACGACCAAATATAAATTCCATAATCACTCATAAAACGTCACTGGCCCCTGTCCAGAACCCCCCAATAAACCCTTTAAGAGTTATATAGATCAAAATGTAAGTAGGTTAAAGAAGATCAAGTGCACATTTATCAAAAGAGTTTAGAAGTTTTGACTAATGAGTCAGTTGTATTGAACGGATGCGTTTTTTTAAAAGTTGTATTTTCATTCGGAGGATTACAATACTTATAAAAAAAAGTTTAAATCCGATTGCCATCAACAGCAATGGGATCAACATCGATATATCAATGGCGGGAGCGTCTAATCGGCTAATGCTGGCTGGCTGATGTAGTGTATTCCACCAATCGACAGAAAATTTTATAATAGGCACGTTAACGAAACCTACCAAAGCCAAAATTGCCCCCATTCGAGACCCTCTCTCTGGGTCATCAAATCCATTTACGAGGGCCATGTATCCGAGATAAAGAAAAAAAAGTATCAATACGGAGGTTAGGCGCGCATCCCAGACCCACCAAGTTCCCCACATCGGTTGTCCCCATAATGCTCCTGTCACTAGAGCAATGGCGGTAAAGCCTGCTCCAATAGGGGCAGCTGCTTGGGCACATAAGTCGGCTAAAGGATGTTTCCAAATAAGGAAACTTCCACTTGCGAAGGCCATCACGGTAT
>CALIMD010000183.1 GCA_938028645.1 uncultured Alphaproteobacteria bacterium | reverse complement strand
CGTCTGCTCATGAATCTCATCTACTGTATGCCCAGGGTGAACACTTTCCAGTCTGAAACATTTACGTTCTTTATCTACGTCAAACAAACATCGATCTGTTATTAGCTTATGAGGACCACCGGGCCTGTACACATTATCATCAGAGAACCCAGGAGCACTTATAAAATCAACTTTTTCAACCAGCGTTCTTGGAGTGTGTTCCAATCTAAATAAAATAACCCGTGGAACCACAAAATAAAGGTACCCTGATCCAAAGGACCCAGGAAAGCGAGCCTTAGGCTGCCCATAATCTCCAACAGAAACCAGATTAACGTTGGCTTTGCCATCAATTTGGGCACCACTTAGGAAAAATGCATCCATCCTTCCCTGCCCTGCAACATCAAAAATTTCTTTTCCGCCATCACTAAAAAAGTTGTTATCCTCACTCCCCAGGATTGAAACCCGCATTTTACCATTGCTTCGAGAGCGGGCTAAAAGCGCCGCCGCACCAGGTATCGGAGAGGATGCGCCAACAGCAACATGGCGCAAACCATCTAGGTTTTCTGCGATAGCCTCTATTAAAATTTCTTCTAGAACGACATCAATCATATCGTTATTCGGCTGCCTCCGCAGGAGCCTCTAATATAAACTCTTCTAAATACTGTTGGAACCCTTCATCAGTCTTAGCAAGCTCGACGTAGCGTCGCAGGTGTTCATGGTCTGCGTTGTAACCACCTGGTATTCCCAATGGCCAAGCGCCTTTATTAGCTTCCGTAATACCGTTGATATAAAGCCCTGGTATGGTAGCAGCTTTCATTTTCAAATCGTCCATCAGATTTCCATCAACAATTTCCTCTACAGTGACAAACGTTTCTGATGCAGCATGAGCCATTAACATTTGTTCGCGTCGAACGCCAACCCATACATTTCCATATTTATCACCAATTGGTGCGTGTATAAGGGCAACATCCGGCTTTAATGCAGGCAGGTAGACTACCGGGTCATTTTCAGCAAAAGGATTGTCTCCGACTTTCCAATCCTTGCGATGGGCTAGAATATCACTACCGATTAGTCCCCTAAGTGGAATAAAAGGTATTCCTTTCTCAGAAGCTTGCAAAGCAGCATGGATCGCAGGGCAAGTCGCATCCATCATATTTATCTCTGCGCTTTTCACCGCTGCGGTGAACCTTGGCGCCAATCCATATTCCGATAACGTAACAGCTGCAGTTTCAAGGGTATCAACGCACCCTGCTCCAATAAGCATGTCCGCCTGAAAACCAAGAGACGGAACACCAACTAAATGCAAGCCCTTGACTTTCCGCCGTATTAGCGCCCGCACAGCTGCCAGAGAACAATACGCATAGTCTGGTGGCAGCGCGACTTTTGCTCCATCTGGAATGCGGCTAGCCAATTCATCAATAGTTAATTTATCTGCAAGCATTAACATTACCCAAAGTAATTAAGGATTTAGCGGTAACCATAGTAATAAAAAGACAAAAAACCCAGTTTTTTATTATTGAAACCATCTTAAACTCATACATGAAAGTCCAGCATCCAATTTCCTGATTTGTTTACTCGATAACGCTGTAACTTGAAAATTTGATTGTTTAAGCAAAGAAATAGACCGCTCACAATCATCATTAACAAATACAGACGAGTTTACTCTGATTGAATTCGCTGCTGCATATTCTGTTTCGGGGGTAATAATTTTTTTAAAATTTTGAAAAACTTTGGCGCCTGCTAAACGAGGCGTCACAAAAATTGTCTTTTCATCGAGCAACGAACAATCCGATTTTAGATGCAGTACGCCAGTCGGAGTCTCAGTAATAATACCGTTCAAACCTAAATTAAAGAGATGCTTAACGAGGTTTTCGGCACCTTCGTGTGTTGTTCTCGAAGAAATACCAATGATAACTCCGTTTGGGGTCCATAATACGTCGCCACCATCTACATAGCCTTGATCTATTTCCAATACTTGCGGAAAAGTTGAATAGAGAAATGGCGCAATTAAATCCACTTCTCCTGATCTTTCCTCCATTATCGAACGCAAAAGAATAGACCCTTGTGAAAATACTAATACCGGGTCCTCAACAAAAACTGAATCAGGCCATTTCAGCGAGGGAGGGAGACGGCATACACTTACACCATTTTTTTCTAACGCAGCCACATAATCTTGGTGCTCTTGAAAAAGTGATTCAAAACAAGGCCAACCACTATCCTTCTCGCGTAATCCATTAACCACGGATTCCGCTGGTAACCTTACTATGGCGCGGTTGAATTTAAGTATGGCGAAACCCTGCCCTTAGAATTTCACCATGTCACCGCCTTTTAACCCCAACATTTCTCTAGCTTCTGTCGGAGTGGCTACCTCCAAAGACAAATCTTCTATGATACGCCGTATTTTGGCAACCTGTTCTTTGTTGGATTCAGCCAGTTTCCCTTTAGAAATGTATAAACTGTCTTCCAATCCAACCCTTACATTACCACCAAGCATGGCTGCCATGGTCACGAAATTCATTTGATGCCTACCAGCAGCTAAAACAGACCATTGGTACTGATCTCCAAATAATTTATCTGCGATCCGTTTGGCATGCATCAGATTTTCTTCATCAGCTCCTATGCCACCTAAAATACCAAAAATTGACTGTACAAATAACGGAGGCTTTACAAGCCCACGATCCAGAAAATGTGCCAAGGTATAGAGATGCCCAATATCGTAACATTCGAATTCAAAACGCGTACCGTGACCCTCACCTAATTCCTTTAGAATGTATTCTATATCTTTAAAGGTGTTTCGGAATATAAAGTCTCTCGAATTTTCTAGATACTGTGGTTCCCAGTCATGCTTAAAATCTTTCATTTTATCTAAAATTGGAAATAGACCAAAATTCATGGATCCCATATTTAACGAGGTCATTTCAGGGCTTGCTTTAAAGGCGGCGGCCAAACGCTCTTGAACGGTCATACCGTGGCCTCCACCGGTTGATATGTTAACAACCGCATCCGTTGATTGTTTAATTCTGGGTAAAAACTCCATAAAGACTTCGGGACTGGGTGTAGGACTGCCATCCTTAGGATCCCTGGCATGCAGATGTATTATGGAGGCTCCAGCCTCCCAAGCCCCGATAGACTCATCGGCAATTTCATCTGGAGTAATTGGTAAATGAGGGCTCATTGTTGGTGTGTGAATTCCCCCAGTGACAGCACATGTTATTATAACTTTACCGGAACCAGCCATTTAATCCTCCATTCAACCCAATAAACCATTTATTATTTGGACGGTTTTTCATTTTAAACTACGCGAACGCCTATATAACTCTATATTCAAGGCATTGTAAAAAGAGATTTATTCGTAATTTACAATCATTTTTTTGCCAGTGCAGTTTCCCTTATAGCACTAAGTGTGGTCACAGGGGTAATAGCATCTGGATCGATCTTTATTTCGATAAGAGTAGGCACATTTGCTTTGAGCGCTTTTTCAAATGCCGGTTTGAATTCAGCCGTCTTATTGACTGTTTCACCAACAGCACCATACGCCCTGGCCAATGCTGCAAAATCCGGATTTCGTAGTCCGGTATTTGCGATGCGTCCCGGGTATTCACGTTCTTGATGCATTCGAATCGTACCAAACATGCTATTATTTATCACAATAGCAATGATGTTTGCTCCATATTGCATGGCTGTCGCCATTTCCTGACCGTGCATCATAAAACATCCATCACCATTCATACTTATAACAGTTCTATCAGGACAAACTAACTTAGCTGCCACGGCAGATGGTAAACCATACCCCATCGATCCACTCGTCGGAGCCAATTGCGTCCTATATTTTCTATACTGAAAAAACCGATGCATCCAAGTGGCGTAATTGCCTGCGCCGTTACAAACGATTGCATCCTCTGGTAATATATCATTTAACCAGCACGCTATCTCTGCCATCTGCACATCGCCGGGAATAGCTTTTGGGATTAATGTCTCCAAATAAGCATCATTTCCTTGTTTGGTACTTGAAGCCCATTTCTCAGAACCAGTTATCTCCGATTTAGAAATGGCTTCAGCGAAACTTCGGGGACTTGCATTGATGGGAAGATCTGCCTGGTACACACTGCCAAGCTCTTCGGCCCCAGAGTGAATATGAATTAATTGCTGTTTAGGCCTTGGTATATCCAGCAAAGAGTATCCACTGGTAGTTACCTCCCCCAGTCTTGCTCCAATTACCACTAGAAGATCGCTATTGATGATACGATCCTGAAGAGACGTCGATAAACCGATCCCAATATGACCAACATAATTTGGATGCCGGTTATCGAAATAATCCTGACACCGGAAGGAACAACCAACCGGAAGATGATTTTTCTCCGCAAAATCCTGTATCTTTTGGCATGAAGCTTCATCCCAGCCTCCTCCGCCAACAATCATTAAAGGCGCCTTGGACTTACTCAGCATTTCCTCTACCTGCGCAAGATCAGCTGGCGATGGGTAGGCTTCTATCTTTTGATAACTATTAATAATCTTTGTATCCGCATACTCCGTCAACATATCTTCTGGTAAAGCTAGCACTACGGGGCCGGGGCGTCCTGAAGTTGCTGTATGAAAGGCGCGGCTTATGTACTCGGGTATGCGACTTGTGTCTTCAATTTGCGCAACCCATTTTGTTAGTTCGCCGTACATTCGTCGGTAATCAATTTCCTGGAATGCCTCTCTGTCCATCATTTCTCGCCCTACCTGACCAACTAACATCACTAATGGAGTAGAATCCTGCATTGCTATATGAATACCAGCGCTGGCATTTGTAGCTCCAGGTCCTCTTGTAACAAGGCAAACACCGGGTTTGCCGGTCAATTTACCGTAGGCCTCCGCCATCATGGCGGACCCTCCCTCTTGGCGGCACATTATGGTTTTAATACTATTTGCATCCTGTAATCCGTCTAGCACAGCTAGATAACTCTCTCCAGGAACACCAAAAACCATGTCTACACCGTGGGTCCTCAGAGAATCCACAAGAAGGTGGCCACCCATTTTTTTCCCATTTAAATCAATATTATTTGAGTGGTTCATCTATATATCCCTTGTATATTTGTGTTTTTGGTTTTTCCAAGTCTTCTTCATTAACATATGTAATTGAGGTTTTACCAATAAACTTACGAGGCAAAATCATTACGCGAATAAAACTAGATACAGATCTTCCTTGTGCTTGTGCAAAGACAGGCTCAATACCATTTTCAAACCAAGCATCTCCGGCTTTATACTCATTTGATTCTGTCTCTCCATCTATTCTAATTTCCCCTTCCAATATAGCTCTAATTCCAGGTCCAGCATGGGTATGCGTGAAAGCGCACCCAGAAGGCGGGAAGGAGACGGTATCGCATCGAATTAAAGAAGCCTCGAGCTGACTCGGAATTGAAATTAGTTCACTAATTTCAATTTTCTGAGAAGGAATGCCTCCTGATAATCGAGTATCATTATTTTTAAGATCAACTAACTCCCAAAACCATAACAAGGCACCATTTTGTCCAGCGGTTAAATTAATCGGTGCGCTAATGTATTCTGATTCACTCTCATATAGAAAATCTTTTTCGTTTTGTTTGAGGTCACCTTCTTTACAGAAAATAACTAGGTAGTTAAAGGGCTTTAGATATCGTGATTCCTCGTAAGGAGCTAGCCACTCTTTATAAAAGTTAAGATAATAATCTCGGTATTCCATAAAATAAGTCCAAGTAGATTAACTATTTACCATGAGTTGAAATCATAGTTCCAACATAATAATTAAACCGAATTGGTGATTAAGTCTCTACAATCAGTTGAACTCTATCAGCAGAGAACCGGGCAACTCCATACTCAATTGGTTGCTTGTCTTTATCTACATTAATTGATTCTGTAACCAAAATGGGTCGATTTCGAGCCTGCAGTAATATTGAAGCCTCTCTTTTGGTTGGAGGTCTTGCGGTGATTTTAGTTGTTTGTCGTTCATAATCGCCATAACCAAACTTACTCAACATATTGGAAATAGAACCTTCTGCTTGAAAAACATCTATTAAATCGGGAAATCGTTGTTTGGGAAAATAATGGGACCCAATCGCCAAGGGACGATTATCTATTTCGCGAATTGTTTCTAGGCAAAAAACGTCAGTCATTTCGTCAATCTTTAAAGATCCTGCGATGTCCCGATCAGCAGATATGATTGTAATGCTAAGCGTTTTGGCAATTGGATTTTTATTTTGTTTCAGAACGGTTTCAGTGAACCGAGTTCTTCTACCTAGTTGATAATCAACCAAATGGTCAACTACAAAAGTACCACGTCCCTGCTCA
>CALIMD010000182.1 GCA_938028645.1 uncultured Alphaproteobacteria bacterium | reverse complement strand
ACGTATTAAATGCACCTGACTTCTAAAATTGGATCATCTGGTGAAATTTTTCCAACATTCCGCAATTATGAAGTCGCTTTTTCATTAACATTCCGGGCACGAGGATAAATATTACATTTATATTTAGTTTTTAATACTTTTATGTGTCGTTTTGGTTTACTGTATTGATAGCGTCGCGGTTGGCGGCTGGCGCCTCTCCGTCGCGCTGAATGGGAGGATTGTTATGAAGACAAAAAACGTGCTTAAAACCATAGCTATTAGCTCCACGCTTGGTTTAGTTTTGTTTGCCGGTAGCGATGACGTGCTGGCTGCAAAAAAAGTTAAATGGAAGATGCAGAGTGCTTGGGGAACTCAGGTTCCTAATGCTGGCGAATCTGGAGTGAGATTTGTTGATAGCATAGATACAATGTCAGAAGGCAAGTTTAAAATTAAGTTTTATGATCCTGGTGCTTTGGTGCCTGCCTTGGAAACGTTTGATGCGGCATCCAAAGGGGCTATAGACTCAGCTTGGACCACGCCCGGATATCATGCCGGGAAATACCCCGGGCTTGCTTTCATGACAACAGTTCCTTTTGGTCCTGCAATCAGTGAATTTTTATCCTGGAAATGGATGGGCGGAGGTAACGCAATCCGTGACCGGGTCTATGCCAAACATGACCTTTATGCGCTAGATTGTTTTTCTCATGGCCCGGAAACATCGGGTTGGTTTAAGGAGCCGATTACTAATTTGGAGCAACTTAAGGGTATGAAAATGCGCTTCTTCGGTCTTGGAGCTAAGGTGATGTCAAAAATCGGTGTTTCCACTCAGCTTTTAGCAGGTGCTGATATTTATCCAGCCCTAGAGCGGGGAGTTATTGACTCTACAGAATACTCTATGCCGACTAATGATATTAAATATGGATTTTATCAAATAGCCAAGAATAACTATTTTCCCGGATGGCATCAGCAGTCTTCAGTTTCCGAATTCTTGATGAATAAAACAAAGTTTGAGAGCTTGCCAAAACCCTATCAAGAAATGATTCGTAGCGCAGCAATGACTCAGGTTCTTTATACCCATGTTGACGCGGACTCAAAACAGTTTGGCGCTATGGCTATTATGAAAAATAAACATGGCGTAAAAATTCATCGATGGAAAGATGAGCAGCTTGCTGTATTTGAAAAAGCATGGAATGAAGTAGTGGCCGAGGAATCAAAAAAAGACCCTTTATTTAAGGAATTTGCAGATAGTTATTTTGCTTATCGAAAAGGGTTTAAACTTTGGGGCGACGCACAGGCAATGAAGCCTACTTATCTCGACTGATAGCAATTACCTAATCATTTTCTAAATAAATATTAGAGAAATCGGGGCAATCGCCCCGGTTTTTTGCTGCACTGTAGAGTAGCCATAGTCAATATTTTATAATTTGGGTTAATTATGTTTCATTCATAGATCCATTTTTTCAGTAAATCTGGATCGTCCTCTCCGGGCACGTTCACGACTGTGAATTGCAGAGGTTTGCTTTTTAACGGTTTAGTGGCGTCTAATCCCATTTTATCCACGAGTCCGTTTTCTCCAGATGGATCAAGTCGCGAGCCTTGCGCCATTGGTATAACCACCAAATCTTTTGATGCTTGAAAACGTGTCGCGACGGCCCACTCGACAGCGGTGGCATCATGCACATTTACATCATCATCCACTACTATAACTTGTTTTAAATCGGGATGTCCTGCAAAGGCTCCCATGATGATGTTCTTTGGCTCGCCTTCAACTGTTTTGGTGACTTGAACAAAAAGGTGATACCGGCAAACACCGCCTCGAGACAGATGCACATCTTTAACATTGGAAAATTGACGTTGCAGTATAGCCAATAGAGAGGCCTCACGTGGTATGGCGCCAAGCAACAGATGCTCCATCGCAGCAGGCACTATCGTATGATAAATTGGATTTTGTTGAGTGCTAACGGCATCAATCTGTATTACCTGTCTTTCACCGGCAGGGCCGTAATATTGGGGAAATTCTCCGAATGGTCCCTCCATCTCACGCAAATTTGCAAGTAATCGTCCCTCTATGATTACCTCTGAGTCAGCAGGAACCCTAACGTCATTTGTCAGACATTTAACCACTTTGAGTGGTTGTTTCATTAAACCGCCAGCAACCATCAGCTCATCGGTGTTAGTGGGAACGATTGCTTGACTTGCTAAAAGTGTTATTGGGTCCACGCCAATAGCAATAGCGACCGATAAATCCGTACCAGTTTTTTCGGCCATATCAAAAAATTTATGGAGATCGCGCGGAAGAATTAGAACGCCTAGTCTATCCTTGCCACTTATTTGTAATCGATTTATCGAAACATTTTGATCGCCAGTTTGAGGGTTACGGGCAATAACGAGCCCAGCTGTGATATATTTTCCATTATCATGCTCATTATGCACTGGAATAGGAAGCAGATGGTTCAAATCAATATTTTTCATATATTGAACATCTTGCGCCGGAGCATTTTTAATTTCTCGCCATGGAATGGGATGATTTACTGCGTCTCTAAAGCGTTTTAGAAGTTGATCTTCTTTTACGCCAATAGCTTCGGCAATCCACTCCCTTCTTGATACGATGCCCGAAATAACTGACGTTTTGTGTCCGTCAGGTTTAGAAAAAAGAGTAGCTTGTTTGCCATCTAGTTTTTTTGATATCGCGGCTAATGTAAAATCTAAAGGCACCCCCTTTTTAGTTTTCGACAAACGGCCCGTTTTGTCCAAATGAGTAATCCATTGTCTCATACTGAAGACACTCGGATTGTCAGGGACAGCAGGCTCAGCCATGTTGTGGCTCCAAGTTAATTATAAAAAGGCTAAACAGAGGATATCTCTTTTGTTGGATAGTGCAAAGCGTTGCCGATAACTATATGCACAAAGGTTACTTTACAGTTTGAAAATGTCAATATTGACTGTGAATGAAACAAATAAATAATAAATATACAAAAAAATGATTTCTATAAAGGGGGCGATGGTCACTATGCAACTAAGATTCCTGCGAATCGATGAAACTATGTTGCCGTTTATGAATGGTGATGGCTTAGAAGATGTGCCAACATTTATAGATGCTGTTTCCATTATTAAATATACAAAAAACCATATAGCTTATATACAAAATATTAACAAAACAACAACTTGGCGCGATATCTTTGTAATATTGGATCAACTATTAGCCGATTCAGGAGAAACACAATGCCGAGATTTAGCGGGTGTTTCTATTGTGAAGGGTGTGATCAAGCCTATTTGGGTGCGTTAGAACCTAACAAGGTATCGGTTGCACCAGTTCAAGGCGGCGCGTTGTCTTTAACTGACCTTTTTCTCAATGGAGCCTTGCTCTAACTAGAATTCCGAGAACAGTGTCTTCACCCAAAGCCCGACATGCCTCTAATCGATGAAGGCCTTCAATTAAAACTAAACGTTTTCCATCTTGGCGGACCTGGATTGGTACTCTCTGTCCATCTTCCAATATTGATGCAGCTAGAGCGTCAACTGTTTGTTGTTTCCTAGAAGCCCGTCTTTTGACCGGAACATAAATGTCATCGATTTTTAATTCTTTTGGTTGCATAAAAAAATGATAGCCATTTGCATAGGATAAGCAAATGAAATTGCTTAAATGATGGCGTTTAACCTCGATAAAAATATAAGGCCAGGTTGGAAATGATTATTCCGCTTTCTCCGAATCGTGAGAAAGTTATTGGCTGCATAACAAGATATGTAGTGGCAGAGAAGCATTACCTTGTCACTGCGAAGCAAAGTAACATTTTCCAAATGTAGCAAGATTAAATTTTAGGCTATCGGTGTCCACTTTTGCTTAAATAATAAACAGATTAAAATAGCCTAAAGAAGAATCATATCTTCCGAGTTAGCTAAGAAGTATTTCAAATTATTTTAAAACTCTGAAAAGTGATGGTTATGACCTTTTTCTGGGGATTACTTGGCTTATAAATTAATAATGGATTGATTGGCATCAAACTTGCTGAGTTGCATTTATTGAGTTCTGTATTGTTTTTGAGATAGAAAGAAATTGGTGAATATAATGCACTAGACTTTTGATTCCTTTGGAGTATACCAAACTGAAAGCGGAGCTGTACTTCCGTCATATTTCATTCTCAAAACTAAAGCTTGGAGTAAGTTAGTGCCATTAGTATTAATAGTGCATAAGTCCGAAAAAGCAGCCGACGTTTTTAAAAACATAATCCTAAGTTGGGGCTACGAAGTAGCTATAGCGACAGAGCGAGA
>CALIMD010000181.1 GCA_938028645.1 uncultured Alphaproteobacteria bacterium | reverse complement strand
GGGTACTATTCCTCGTGTTGCCCTTGGTCTTGGTTCTGTGGCAGGTCTTGGTGCGGCTCATCTTGCAGCATCGCATTATTCGGTAATGATTAAAGACAAATCTGCTGTTTTTGTGGCGGGGCCGCCAGTAGTGGCTCGTACTGGCGAAGATTTAACTAAAAATGAACTTGGTGGTTATCAAATCCAGTTGAAAGCTGGCGCAGTTGATCATGCGGTAGATACTGAGGAGGAAGCATTTGAATGCGCCCGAAAGTTTTTATCCTACCTTCCCAATTCAGTTTATGAGTTACCGCCTCGTGGCCCTCAGATAGATGACCCAAATCGCCGTGTTGAGGCGCTGATAGATGCTGTGCCAAGGGATATTCGTAAAGTATATAAAATGCGTCCAATAGTAGAATCAGTTGTTGATGAAGGCTCGTTTTTTGAAATGGGGAAGCAGTTCGGAAAATCAGTTATAACTGGATTTGCTCGTCTGGATGGATGGCCCGTAGCAATTATGGCCAGCGATCCCTACTCTTATGGTGGCTGTTGGACGGCTGCCACCTGCAAGAAAGTTATAAAGTTTGTAGATTTAGCCGAGACATTTCATTTGCCTGTTGTTTATCTAGTTGATTGCCCTGGATTCCAAATAGGGCTTCAATCAGAACAAGCAGGTACCATAAAAGAGGGTGTGCGTGCCATGAGCGCTATGTGGCAAACTACTACGCCCTGGTGCTCTGTCATTATTAGGAATGCGTTTGGCGTGGCGGGGGCAGCCCATAAAAGTGGCGGACGTTATTGCACACGTTACGCATGGCCATCAGGACGATGGGGTTCATTACCATTAGAGGGCGGAATTGAAGCAGCCTATCGCGCAGATATAGATGCGGCTGAAAACCCCGAAGAAAAACTTTCAGAAATCGAAGATAGGTTAAACAAGTTACGCTCTCCTTTTAGATCTGCGGAAACCTTCTGGATTGAAGAAATAGTAGACCCTCGTGATACGAGAGCGCTTCTTTGTGATTTTGCAGAAACAGCAGCTCCCTTAAGAGAGGTCGGTTTAACAGCATTTAAAATGAGACCATAATGATATCCAAGTTTATAAAAGGCGATGCTCGCCGAGCCTTTGATGTGCTCAAGGGAGGTGGGATTGCAATAATACCTATGGATGTTGGTTACACATGTGCTGGTGGATCGAGAGAGGCCTTACAAAAAATATTTAATACAAAAAAACGCGCCGCTTCCAAAAGAAATGCCATGGTAGGCGATATGGCCATTGCTGAGGAACTTTATGACCTAAGTGCAAAGGCCTGGGACGTTTTAAAGGTAATTACAGAAGACTATGATCTCCCTCTCGGGGCAGTTGGACCTTGTAAAATTGACCATCCGTTATTGCAAGTTCTAGATGAAGAATCGATTGAAGCCAGCACCAAGAACGGAACCTTGGTAATGCTGATCAACGCGGGACCGTTCCATTCGGAAATTTGTCGTTTATCGCTTAAGGAATTGCACCCTATTTTTGGATCATCGGCAAATATTTCTCTTACTGGAACTAAGTTTCGAGTGGAGGATATTGATAAGGAAATTATTGATATAGCAGATATCGTTATTGATCATGGGTTGCGAAAATACCATTTTTATCAGCAGTCTTCGACTTTATTGAATGTTGAAACATTTGAGGTTGTTCGAAAAGGCTCCAATTATGAAATTATTGCAGATATTTGTTTTCGTCGCTTTGGTGTGCAGCTAACGGATTAAGATGGTTGATGCCACCAAGAGCCGTTTAATACGACACCCTTTAATGTAAACTTTTTATCTCCTACCCGAGTTTCTCCAAGTGAATCAACGTAGTTTGTCTTTGCATTCTCGATTTCTATTATTGTTGCATCGCCAATACTTCCTGGGGATAAGGTTCCTAGGTCTGGACGTTGGATTGCTTTCGCGGGACCTGTGGTGCTGGCTGCTATTATATCTTTCAATTCCATTCCAAGATGCATGAATTTTGAGAGGGTTACCAATTGATCATATGCGGGACCTTTAATGCTCAAAGAATGAACATCACTCGAAATTGCATCTGGTAAGAAGCCAGCATCCAGCATTGTTTCTGCTGTCGCAAAACCGAAAGAACCCACGCCATGTCCAATGTCAAATATAACTCCGCGCTCGCGTGCTTCCGTTATTTCTTCTTTTATTTTCCCATTACTTTGAGTAGGAGCGCCAGGAAAAGGTCTAAAGCAATGAGTTAGTACATCGCCAGGTCTAAGACGATTTACCACATCTTTCGTGTTGGGAGGAGGCCAGTCGAGGTGGCACATCACGGGTAAATCAGCTTCCTCAGCAACTTCAAGTGCAATATCTAACGGGGCATATCCCATCGAACCGCTCGCTTTAGCCCCAACCCTTACTTTGATTCCAACAAGAAAATCTTTATGAAGTTTAGCAACGTTGAGGCAGGCGCGGGGGTGGAGCAATCTAAGGTCTTCTGATTCTCCAACCATCACTGTATCACTAAAAGCAAAGATTCCGGCAAACGATATATTTAAATATGCTAGTATTCGTGGCTCACATGGTTCGATTATATGTGCTCTAAAGCCGGCAAAGTTTCCGGCACCTGCTGTTCCAGCATCAACCATAGTTGTTGTTCCACAACGTTGCGCATAGTCAGTTGGGTCTACTCCTATTGAGGTTCCTCCCCAATAAATGTGGGTGTGTAAATCGATTAATCCGGGTGTTACTAAATTCCCTGACACGTCCCGAATATGGGTTGCCTGCTTTTTATCTAATGTTTCGGAGATTTCCAGCACTCTGCCATTTTTGAAAGCTATATCTGCAACAGAATCGATATTCTGAGATGGATCCAGTATACGGCCGTTAGTTAATAAGAGGTCATATTTAGCCACACTAATCTCCTTAAACTATATTGGACAGCATATTTAATTCATAATGTTATTAATTGCTTCGGTAGTGTGTTTAGATAATAGGGGCATTGCAAAGAAAATATGATCGAAAAATACATTTTGGAAATAAGAAAATGACTTTTAAAGCATTTGATCTTGAAAGATTACTTTCTGATTGGGAGCAAACTGTAGAGTTTAATTTTGC
>CALIMD010000180.1 GCA_938028645.1 uncultured Alphaproteobacteria bacterium | reverse complement strand
AGAATAGCATATAGCTAAAACTATTTTTTTTAAAGCCATCCTGCATGCTCATTATAGCAGAACCAACTCGTGATTTAAGAGAACCACCTAGCGCCGTTCGGGCAGCAAAATAAAGTGAGCATGCGCCGATCATAGCACCAGTTAGTGAGAACATGGCGCCGAGAGAAACCCCGTAAAGGTACCCCCCCGTCAGGGAAAGTATTGCTGCGCCCGGGATGGAACAAGCTGTCGTGACGGCGTAAATTAAAATAAATATGAAGACTGAGGTCGCGTATTTAGCTTGGATAAATTGTTTTATCTCTTCTTTATTTATTCTAATTGTTTCCAGAGAAATATATTCAGCCCAGCCAAAAAAAAGTGCCCCAAAAAGACCTGCCAGCAGAATGGAAATAGGCAGGAAACGATTAAGTTTCATATTCTTCAAAAACTTTTGTTTTGGCATCTTTTGGTAAAGCTATATTAAATCCCATTTTCACGGAAAATCTCAATATCCTGATATTTTCTTATCGAATTTCATACCTGCCTCAATATAGTTTTTCAGTATATCCTTTTTGAATACTGCGATTTGCGGCAGAAACAGCCGCACTATCATCACCCAAGCCTATTTGATCAGTGATAATTTCTCCAAGGGAGGGAAAACTTTGTCTTTCTATTTTATAATCATCTTCCCAGAGTTTGGATCTGATTAGTGCTTTAGCGCATTGTAAGTACGCCTCTTTGACCTCTATTTTTAGTGCTGATCTTGGCGCTTTTCCTTGCGCAGATAGCCCTTCTAGAATCTCTTCATCTAATATTATGGTACCTAAACCATTTACTCTAAGTGTTTCATTCATTCCTGGAACCAAGAAGAGTACCCCAAGACCTTTATTATCAATAATGTTGGATAATGTATCCGTTCTGTTATTTCCTAATCTATCTGGTATGAAGATTGTATTTTCATCTTTAACAAGGACAAAACCCGGCGCATCCCCTCTTGGAGAGACATCGCCAAGCCCATCACTCCCCATTGTGCCAATAACTAAAAATGGCGATAATTCGATAAAGGCGCGACAATGATTATCTATATGATCTAGCTGTTTTAATACAGCCCTCTCAGAGGGTTTCCCATAATGACTTCCAAGATCATCCTTATTTATGATTTTATTCACTATATCCTCACTTCTCGATATATTTGTATATTGTCTTTAGGCTATATTGCCCACAATGCGTTATTTTATCGAATAACGCTATACTGTCATTGAGTTAATGAAAAGTTTACCATTCTAACTGCCATTGAATAAGGCTGATGGGTTTAAAAATGATGAGTGAATACGGTGGTCAAGAGACCTGGCAAGAGGACCTATATAGTTTGCTCAGGTCCAACGGTGTTGAATTATTTTGTTATGTGCCAGATGGCGGACACAAAACTCTCATAAATAGGTCCATCGAGGATCCAGAGGTGATCTCGGTGCCCCTAACCACAGAAGAAGAGGGGGTAGCAATGTGCGCCGGGGCACATCTTGGGGGCACCAAGAGTGTTCTTTTAATGCAGTCCAGCGGCGTTGGTAATTGTGTAAATATGTTTGCGCTTATTAAAAATGGTCAATTTCCATTTGTCACTGTCGTAACCATGCGAGGCGAGTTTGGGGAAATGAACCCCTGGCAAGTGCCAATGGGACAAGGTGTTCAGCCTGTTGTAGAAGCCATGGGGATGCATTGCCTGCGAGCAGAGACACCGGAAGAGGTCTCTCCGACAGTCCAGGCAGCTTTGGATATGGCCTATAAATCCAACCAAAGCGTGGCTGTTTTGCTTACCCAAAAACTAATCGGCGCAAAGCCGTTTTGAAGTAATAGATAACAGAGAGATGTACCATGAGCGACGATAGATCACTAGATAGAAAAAAGGCGGTGCCCGCGATAGTAGGGGACCCTACAGATCTCTTGATAGTGTGCGGCTTAGCTGGCGCTTCCAAAGATATGGCACACCTGACCAACGATGGAGATAACATCTTTACCATGGCAGGGGCCATGGGAGGAGCAACGGCGATGGGTCTGGGACTGGCATTATCAAGACCGGATAAAAAGGTGCTTGTTGTCACAGGAGACGGTGAACTGCTAATGAATGTTGGGACCTTGGCCACGGTGGGCATATTAAAACCCGCCAACTTATCAATACTTTGCGTTGATAATGGGCATTATGGTGAAACAGGTTACCAAGAGAGCCATACTCAGCGAGGGGTTAATCTCGAACTGATAGCACAGGGGTCGGCAATACCAAACACCCGAACAATAGATAGAGAAGAGCAAATTCCAGAAGCAAAAAAAATACTCCGAGATTCCAATGGAACGAGTTTTATACTATTGAAAGTCAATACAGAACCGCCTCCCTCAATTAAGCGTTCAATGGATGCTACAGAGCGAAAGGTTGCCTTTCGGAGAGCCCTGCTCGGTATCGCCTGATGGTGGAAGAAACGCATATAAACCTTGAATTAAAAGAAATACGAGCGCTGGCAAAAAAAGTTTTTTTGGCTAACACTTGTTCACCTGAGATGGCCGAAGTCCTGTCGGATGTTATTATGTTGTGCGAGAGAGATGGTCCTGCCAGCCACGGACTATTTTCAATGTATAGCTACGTCGGAAGTCTGAAAAACGGAATTTCAAATGGGAAAGCAACCCCAGTAGCTGAATATCCCAAACCAGGTGTAATTCGAGTGGATGGAGATAACGGATACAACCAGCTCGTGATTAATCAGTTTACCCCAGAATTGGTCAATGCCGCCAGGGAGACTGGAATCGCTACACTCGCAATAAGAAACTCCCATCACATTGGACCACTGCGGCAAGATCTTGAACCAATAGCAAAGGCTGGGTTAGTCGCATTTTCATGTGTTGTTTCCAAAGCATTAATGACTTCCTACAAAGGAAATAAAAAGTTATTTGGAACAGACCCAATTGCGTTCGCTTGCCCAAGAAAAGGAAAGGAACCAGTGGTATGGGATATGTCCACTAGCTCAATGAGCTTCATGGAAATAGAGGTGGCCTCAACAAAAAAGGAAAAAATACAACCGGACTCTGCTGTCGACAAATACGGCAACCCAACATTGGATTCCGTGGCAGCCATGGACGGTGGGATGTTATTACCTTTCGCCAAACATAAAGGATCTGCGATAGCATTTATGGTTGAATTAATGGCGGCAGGGCTGACGGGTGGCCGCTTTGCTTTTGAAAACTCAACACCAGATGACCCCTATTTTGCCGGAGCAAACCGAGGCCAAACAATAATTGTAATGGACCCTGATATCATACACGGTCCCGGATTTGTTGATCGGGTTAGTCAATTTTTAGATGCATATTTGCAGAGTACTCCGGAGCGTATTCCCGGTGATGGACGACTTGAACGTCGTCAAAAAGCTATTTCGGACGGAGTTAGAGTAGATCGAGAGCTTTTAAAGACCGTCCAGAGTTTTCTGTAGATAAGTGGCGCCATTTCAAACTCTGATAGACTTTCCAGATTGAGCTGACGCATAGGCCAATTCAACTATTTTCATTGCGCTTTCCAACTCAGGGAGTCCTACTTTTGCTTTTTTACCCCCGGTAAGCGTTTCTATAAATGTATTTGTATAAATTCCATACAAGGGGTCAGAATCCAGATCCATTTTCAGATGTTCAACAGCTTTCCCGGGTCTCGTAATGCTCAACCCCATTGGATCAGATTGGACGTAGTGTTTTTGGCCTACTAAGCTAAAAGAATATTCTCGCTTAGACGGGCTATCCGGAAAATTATAACCGGTCTCTACTAATGCCTGACCACCATTTTCTGAGGATATACATATCATTGCAGTGTCCTCAACTGCGGTACCATGAAGAGTTTTATCCGTTTGTGCAAATACGACATCTGCAGGATTTGGCATCAAATGAAGCGCTAAATCAATAAAATGTGGTGCTAGGTTAATAAGGCACCCCCCACCACTTTTGTTAGGATCAAGCATCCACTTACAATCGATATCATCATACCGTCGCGGCGGCCCCGCATTAAAACGCCACGATGTGGATACAAAATGCGCCCCCTCTTCTTCAATCAAATGATCAATTAATTTTTTCAGCGGTCCAAATCTTTGCACCAGAGGCACAGAAACCAGCACATCTTGTTGATCAGCTGCTTTGCGTAATTGGCTTACATCTGAATAATTTTTTCCTCCAGGTTTCTCAATCGAAAAAGGTATTCCCTTATTGATGAGTGTAATACCTATTTCTAACATCTCATGATGTTCACCAAACGCAAAAACAGCATCCACTTCGTTATCCGCTAATAATTGTCGCCAATCCGAATAGGCCCTGCTATTAAATTTATAGCCATATTGCTTCCTAATTTTCTCGTTTTTATCTGATAATGCTACTATATCGACACCAGAAGCGAGCAGATCTTCGATATAAAGCGGGAAATGCCAATGCGATATTTCTAAAAGGGCAATTTTCATGGCAGTATCTCTTTTCAAAAAAAGTTTAGCGCGTTTATACCTGAATTTGTAGTCGAAAAATTTTAAGGAAGGTTTGATAAAATGCCACTATTGGGAGAAGGCGTGGCCGCTATTTGGCATAATGTAGCGCCAGAGGTTCAGGATGACTATAATCATTGGCATTGTTATGAACATGTTCCTGAAAGAGTCGGTATTAAAGGCTTTTTAAGAGGCCGGAGATATGTGGCCATAGAAGGTGAGCCAGAATTTTTTCATTTTTATGAGACGGAGACAGTGGCTACATTAACATCAGAGGCCTACCTCACCCGATTAAACAGTCCTACGCCTTGGACGCGGCGAGTGGGCCCGACACTCAAAAACAATAACCGCACTCTCAGTGAAGTCATTTCTTCTCATGGTAAAGGAGTGGGTGCTGCTATTCTAACCATACGAATTAGTGCCGCCGATAACCGAGAAGACGAGTTCTTTAACTGGATATCCAATGAGATATTTCCGGGTCTGGTGTCTCAACCAGGGATTGTCGCCGCGCACCTTATAAAAGGAGACCATTCGGCCAGTGAAAAACAAACAGAAGAAAAGGCAATGAGGGACAAACCAGACGAAATAGCCGATTGGATTATTTTCATTGAGGGCATAGAAGTGGCGCCGCTAAATCGCTTATGGCGCAATGGAGTTATGTCAGAGGCCTCACTTATTGAACATGGAGCTAGAACAGCCGATACGGGCACCTACAAGTTGCATTTCGCATTATCATCGGAGGACTTAGGATAGAAGCCCACAAACTTTCATATTATTTTTTTAACTTTTCTTTTTGGCTTTCTTTCCAAGCTCTTCGGGCCTTTTGCTTATCACGATGAACCTGAAGGTAACTGGCAGCCATTCGGTCCCCATTCCATCTCGCCTTTCTCCACCAATCGACCGCTTTGGAAAGATCCTGCTTTACCCCAAATCCACCCGAAAACATAAAGCCCAGCATACCTTGCGAAAATCCATCATCAATGGCTGCGCCTTTTTTGAACCATTCAACTGCTTTCTTATTATCGCCTTGGTTTTGATAAATTTGTCCCATTGTTCCGAAAGCCTGAGGAACATTTGCGTCTATCGCTAACTGAGCATACTCAATCGCCTTTTTTTCATCGCGTTTGACCACATTTCCTTGGTTGTAAAGTAAACTTAAAAATATCATTGCCCTAGGGTTTTGAAATGTTCTCGCGGCTCTTTCCAGAAGTTCAAGTCCTTCCTCAGATTCTTTGGTATTGGGTTTTGCTTTTTTTATTTTCAGGACCTTCATGGCATAAGCGACCATTGCCTTGCTGTTTCCCTCGTTTATGAGGTCAAGTAGTGTCGATTTTGCCCTTTTTGCGTTCTCGGGGCCTACACCACCCGGTAAAAACTCCAGTGCAGCCTGAATTCGCGCCGAATCATGTTTTGTTTTTAATGTCTCGATCAGCAGCAACCAGGCCCCTTCCGAGTCTTTCTCCATATACTTACCTTGCCCCAAATAACGAGCCATCATGACCATGGCAGGAGGGTACCCAATCTCCGCTGCCTCCTGGATGCGATTCACTGCCTCTTTTTTCTTTTCTGCTGCGAATAAAGCAAATGCTGAGTTTATAAGAACCTCGCCATCGTCGGGCGCCGATTCTTTTGCCAGTTCGCAAGCCTTATTTGCGATATCGATTGCTGATTTTACTCTAGTTTTCTCTTCTGCCGGCGCATTGAAGTCCGTAGCACGAATCCACAATCTCGCTTGTTCTAGTTTAGTATGACAGTCAGCCTTTTGTCTTTCATCGGCTAATGCTGTTGACCCAAATTGAGTTTTAAATATCAACAGACAAAGCATAACGCTTTTAAAGATTAACAATATCTTCGAAAACCTAAATTCTTTCGACATAATTGATACTCCCCAAGCCTATTGATTTTAACACTTAGAATTGTAATGAATGAGGTCAAATGATCTATTGCAAATAAATTAGGTATTGCTATTCAGCTAGCAAGTTTTCTAAATCTTTAACTATTTATGTATGATCTTTCAAGTAGGCAAGCAATACCACTATCGGGAGTGAATTGAAATGACCCAAACTCGTGTTTTCGCTGTGTTTATGCGTGGTGGTTCATCCAAAGGTGTCTTTTTTCATGCTAGAGACCTACCAAAAGATAGAATGGAATGGGATAGAATTTTTATGAGTGCGATAGGGAGTCCAGACCCATATGGCCGACAACTTAATGGGATGGGTGGCGGTATTTCATCCTTGTCAAAGGCGGTGGTCATAGGGCCGTCCTCGAGGCCAGATACTGACCTTGATTACACTTTTGCACAAGTAGCAGTGAAGGAAGAGCTGGTTGATTATTCGTCCAATTGTGGAAACCTATCGTCGGCAGTTGGCCCCTTTGCGGTCGACACCGGCTTAATTAAGGCCGATGGAAAATTCAAAGAAATACTGATACATAATACCAATTCAGAAAAAATTATTCGCGCTACAATCCCAACAAAAGATGGTTTTGCACAAGTGAATGGTAATTTTGAAATCCCAGGCGTAAGCGGCACTGGCGCCCAAATTAAACTTGATTTTTTAGAGCCAGGCGGAACAAAAACGGGCTCATTACTGCCAACCGGGAATCCAACTGACATCGTATCTATCAAAGGTGCTGGAAACTTTGAAGTATCCCTGATTGACTCAAGCGTTCCCTGTGCTTTTGTTGCCGCAGAGAGATTTGGCTTAACCGGGGCCGAAACCGTCGAAGAACTGGAAAGAAATTCAGACCTCATGGGTCTTGTCGAGCTTATTCGTCTTGAAGCCGGTGTCAAAATGGGATTAGCAAAATCAGTCACGAAAGTACCGCCTACAGCACCAAAACTAGGAATTGTCTCTAAATCCTCTAAATATAAAACGTTAGCCGGTGAAACGATAAATCCAAGTTCTGCAGATATAACGGCAAGGATATGGTCGATGGGTCAAGTTCACCGAGTCTTACCTTTAACGGGAGCTATGTGCCTAGCAGTAGCATGCCGCATTCGGGGAACGATATGTAATGGAATATTGTCAAATGACGAAGGAACCGTCAGGATCGCCAATCCAAGTGGCATCTTACCATTAGATGCAAAGGTAGAGATTAGAAACACAACCCCTTTTGCTTTGCAGGTTACGGCTTACCGCACCGCCAGAACTTTAATGGAAGGTAACGTATTAATTCCAGAGGCATCTGATTACTCAAAATAAAGACGCAAAACCGCGATAATTAGAGAACCGAAGTAAAGGTTAATTTATGCAAATCAAGGAATTATTATCTACAACCCCGATGATCCCCGTCCTAACCATGAATAATTTGGATGATACCTTACCTTTATGCACTGCATTGATGGCAGGTGGTCTTTCTGTAATAGAGATCACATTACGGACCAAACCTGCATTGAAGGCAGTCGAAATTATATCAAAAGCATTACCTGAAATTAGCGTGGGAGTTGGAACCCTTTTGGATCCTGTGGATCTTATTCGGGCTAAAAATTCAGGCGCATGTTTTGCTGTATCGCCAGGATTAAATATGGATTTAGTTGAGCAGGCCCAGAAAGATAATTTAGCCTATCTTCCGGGCATACAGACAAGCTCCGAAGCAATGACGGCCTACCGATACGGGTTAAGAACGTTAAAATTTTTTCCTGCTAAAGCAGCAGGGGGCATTTATGGGCTAAAACAATTACAACCCGTTTATCCCGACTTGGAATTTTGTCCAACGGGTGGAATTGATTTTTCAGATGCCCCTAAGTATCTGAGAGAAAAAAACGTTGTATGCGTGGGTGGCAGTTTTGCCTCACCCTCAGATTTAATAGAACAACAAAATTGGAAAGAGATCACTAGACTTGCTACAATGGCAGCATCACTCTAGTGGAACTGAAAAGGAAGAAAATCAGTGCTAAAACTCTCCGTGCTTGATCAATCTATAGCCGTTTCTGGTCGACCTCAGGGTGCTGCTATTCGAGAGACTATTGCCCTTGCAAATCATTGCGAGGATCTTGGGTACCACAGATTCTGGGTTTCCGAACACCACAATCACCCTGCCATAGTTGGCACAGCTCCAGAAATAGTAATAGCAGCAATCGCGTCAAATACAGAAAAAATTCGGGTAGGGAGTGCTGGCGTCATGCTGCCACACTACGCACCTTTCAAAGTGGCGGAGCAATTTAGAGTATTAGATGCGATAGCGCCGGGAAGAATAGACCTCGGACTTGGAAGAGCGCCCGGATCGGATGGATTAACAGCATTCGCACTAAACCCCAATGCAGCGGAAAGACCCAACCAATTTCCGAACGACGTTATGGATCTTGATGCCTGGATCCATGGAGAACCGTTACAAGATGGACATACATTTTCCAAATTAAAAGCTCAACCAATAGGAGAGACCGTGCCCGAAATTTGGATTTTGGGGAGCTCAGCCTTTGGAGCCCAGGTGGCAGCACATTTTGGTTTGCCATATGCTTTTGCATGGTTTTTCACCGATGGGCATGGCGGTAAAGAAGCTATTGAAATATACCGAGAACATTATAAACCCAGTAACAGGCATGAGACACCAAACCCGGCCATTTGTGTCTGGGCACTAGCAGCTGAAACGCACGAGGAGGCCCAATATCATTTCAGTTCTAGAGCGCGTTGGCAACTCTACCGAGATAGAGGACTTCACTTGAGTTTTGAAACGCCTGAGGTTTCTATGGAGCAGGATTATAATGAATATGAGAAAGCAAAAATCGAGGAGTTACGCCAAAAAACTTTTGTTGGTACCGGTGAGGAAGTAGCAGAACGAATAAGCACATTATCAACGCAGCTTGGTGTTGAAGAAGTTGCTATTGTAACCTGGGCCCATAGCGATGAGGCACGTCGCAACAGTTATTCTGAGATAGCAAAGGCCTTTGCCATGTAATTAACCATCCTCTGTATGGTTTTTAGAGCGACACGATTGACGTCAAGGCAGGAGATGTGGAAAGTGTCAACAATACCTTATTTAATTTGGGGAGAAAAAAATGAATTTTGTTTCATCAAGCGCTCAGGCTCAAGGTTATACGGAAGAACAATGGAACGCCAGAGTTGACCTTGCGGCGGCTCATCGATGCGCTGTTATGCACGATCTTCACGAGGGTATTTTTAATCATCTAACGCTTCGCGTCCCAGGACATAAAGATCGTTATTACCAGATCCCCTTTGGAACGCATTGGTCAGAAGTAACTGCAAGTTGCTTCATGGAAGTAGATTATGATGGTGAAGTGGTAGCTGGGGAAGGGATTGTGGAACGCTCAGCTTATTGCATCCATGCACCAATGCATAAAACTATGGATCACGCCAATGCAGTTTTTCATACACACATGCCCTATGCGAGCGCCCTTACTCGTCTAGAAGATCAGAAAATCCAACCTATTGGACAAACCGAGCTTGGAACAATGATGAAAACTGGTTATGACGATTCCTATGACGGACCAGGACTTGATCCAGCTGAAGGGGCTCGACTTGCAAAAGCCTGTGGGAAAAATACAGTGATGCTCATGGCCAACCATGGGGCACTTACACTGGGCAGAAATGTTGCAGAGGCTTATGACCGACTTTATTATTTAGAGCGAGTAGCTCAAGTACAACTATATGCAATGTGGACAGGAAGACCGCTGCGCGAACTTCCAGCTCCCGTAGTTGAAAAAACCTATAACACCTATCGCGGTTCCGCCATGAAATATGGGGGACGGTCAAACGCCGAATGGCATTTTGATGCTTTAAAGAGAATTTTGGATCGCAAAGAACCAGACTACGCACACTAAAATTGAACTCTCGCTGTCACCTTGTAAAAAAGGAATGGCAGCGAGACTTTTAGATTGTCCTCTAACTTTCTGTTGTGAAGTTAATCGCAGCGCCAGATTTAAGTAACGCATCAACCTCAGATTTGGTGTAACCAGCCTCAATCAACACCTCTCTAGTGTTTCCACCCAACCGCGGAGCGTCTAGGCCATCCTGCCTTCCACCGCCAGTGAATGTGTTAGCAACCCGAGTTTTTCTAATTGGACCTTCTGTTGGATGAACTTCTTGTGAAAAGAAGTCTACATCTTTCAAATGGGGATCTTCGATTAAATCCTCTATGGTATTATATCGTTGACATGGAACATCCACCTTTTCAAAAACATCTAACCATTCGCTCGTAGTTTTTAAACTCAATCCTTCTATACGAATTTGAAAATATTCTTCTGCATGTTTAGTCCGCGCTGCGGCACTGCTGAAGCGCGGATCTGTCTTCAATTCAGGTCGTCTAATAGCATCGAAGAAAGCAAAGGCTTGAGCATCTGTGTTAGGCGCCACAGTAATGAAACCGTCTTTAGTCGGTAGAGGGCGATAATGTGGGCTTAGAAGCCGACCATCACCAGTAGGACCAACTGGGGGATCAAAAGTCGCAGCCCCCATATGTTCTGAAGTAACAAAGGAGGCCATATTTTCAAACATAGGAACTTCAATCGCTTCTCCCACACCTGTTTTTTCCCGACGAAAAAGGGCAAATCCAATAGCCTGAGCTGCAATTAAACCGGTGGTATGGTCCGTCATCACCATAGGGACAAATCTCGGCTCTCCAGTGGCGCGATGTAATGTTGCTGCCACACCAGAAACACTCTGAATGATTGGATCGTATGCAGGCCTGTTATAATATCTTCCACCTCTCCCAAATCCAACGATA
>CALIMD010000179.1 GCA_938028645.1 uncultured Alphaproteobacteria bacterium | reverse complement strand
AGCTATTTTCTTTGGTGTTTTCGGTTTTGGAGTACTTTCAATAGTTTTCTTGATTGGCTTTGGAATCACTTGCTTTTTTTTCAATGATTTACTGTTTTTAGGTTTTGGTGTTTTCGGTTTATTTTTCGGAGGCTTTGGCTTTATTTTTTTCTTTGGGGAAGGTCTTTTCTCCTCAGATAGTGGAGGCAGATTAGTAACTTTCGCTACATCAGCAACTTTTACAAAAATAATATCATCTAACACTGGCGGTTCACGCCGTAAATGAGGAAACCCAAACCAAGTAATTAATATAACTAAAGCATGTAAGCCGATAGAGAGAGTTACGCCCAGTCTCATCCAAAATCACCCGCCATTTTTTGATGATTTTGGTTTAATTAAATCTAACGGGAAGGCCTCTATTTCGTTTTTAAGAGTAGCCATATCAGTGCGTAGAGCTATGACCTGGATACCAGCATTTCGTATTTCGCCTGCAACTACTGCTATAGCTCCATAGTTCAATCTCGCATCGCCCCTTAAGTGAACTTTTACCTTAGGGTTCGCAGACTTTATTTGGATTAATTGTGGAGTAAGTGATGAAAGTAGTATTTCATTTTTATTCACATAAATTCGTTTTTCTTCATCTATCTCAACATTTAAAGGAGTGTCATCATCGGCTATTATATATTCTTTACCTAATTTGGGTAGCTGCACTGGAATGCCAAGAACTAACAAAGGTGCGGTAACCATAAAAACAACTAACAAAACCAGCATAACATCGACGAAAGGTGTGACGTTGATTTCGCTCATCGGTTGGCTTTTGCCACGTCTATTTCTGCCTCTTTTAGTAGTCTGAAAAGCCATTACTCATGCCCCTCTTCCAGCCACCTTGAAAGAATAGCTATAAATTCGGAAGAAAACCCCTCGAGCCGTTGCGCAAACCGATCCAGATCATGGCTAATCTTGTTATAGGCGATCACTGCTGGAATAGCAGCGACTAGCCCTAGAGCCGTTGCAAATAAGGCTTCCGCAATTCCCGGGGCGACGACAGATAAAGCTGTCGTCTTCGTCGCTGCTATAGATTGAAACGCATCCATAATTCCCCAAACGGTCCCAAACAAACCAACGAATGGCGCTGTAGACCCGACTGATGCGAGAAACGACATATTTTTCTCTAACTGTTCCATCTCACGATCGATGGTAAGATTCGACATTTGTTGCAATCTCTCCATCAGACTCGCTTTAACTTCCTCTCCTTTGGAGGCCAACCCATGTGCTTTTGATCGCCTCCACTCCCTCATACCTTCACAAAAGACCAAGGACATCGGATCAGAAGGCGTATTCCCAATGTGGTCATACAAACTCTCTAAATCTCCTCCTGACCAAAAGCTGTCTTCGAAGGAGCGTATATTCGATCGTAACCTTCGTAACTTGAAAACTTTATCTAAGATTATTGCCCATGTGCAGACTGAAACTATAACCAATCCAATCATCACGGCTTGAACAATAGGATCGGCCGACATAAACAGACCAATAATACTGAGGTCTAGCTCGGAGGAGCCGCTAAGTTGCACGCTATCAACTATGGTTTGTTCCATCTAGTTTACCGTCCTTTATTATCAAAATTCATTCTAGCAATTGCCTGTCTTACAACGCGAGGAAAACGCGTTGCCCGACCACGGCTATTAATACAGGCGAGTTGGACATTAAGCTGTACCAACCAACCCTCATCGACAATACCGTTGGTTATTTTGTGAATGGTTTGATTGGCTTCGATCTTCGCACCGCTAACTGAATTGAATTCCGTCTGAATTTCTATCAAATCGTCGAGACGGGCCGGTTTCTTAAAATCAACCGAACAATAACGTACAGCAAGCGAAACGCCCTGCTCCCCCAAAATATCAATTTGATTTATTTCACAACTCCTCAAAGACTCGGTTCGAGCGTGTTCCGCTAATGTCAAATAGTCTGCGTGGTAGACAATTCCACCGGCATCGGTTGCATCATAATAAATACGTGTTCTGAACCTATGAATATTGTTTAACCAAACGCCCGAAATGAGATCTTTAGACTCACGATTATCCATCTAATGTATTGCCATCTAGAATTTTTCCAGAATTCTCGTTTAAAATATCTAACTGCTCAGATGATTTTGGAGCTGATAAGCCCAAGTATTCATATGAGGACACAGACAAAACTCGGCCGCGCGGGGTCCGCCCTATCAAGCCTTGTTGAAGCAGATATGGCTCGATCACTTCTTCTATAACATCACGTTGTTCCGATAATGCAGCAGCCAACGTTTCTGCTCCAACAGGGCCGCCCCCATAATTTTCAGCTATACATCGGAGATATCTGCGATCCATTGTATCCAGCCCTCGGTTATCCACTTCTAACCTGTTCAGAGCAGAATCTGCAGCAGGCGCGTCAATTTCTACAGCACCCGCCACGCCAGCAAAATCTCTTACTCTACGCAGTAACCTACCAGCCACTCTAGGCGTCCCCCTAGAACGTCTAGCGATCTCTTTGGCGCCGTCATTTGTTAGGTTAAAATGCATTAATTTCGCGGCCCGCATTATTATTTGACACAGTTCTTCGTTGTTATAAAACTGCAGGCGCATTGGGATACCAAATCTTTCACGAAGTGGCGTTGTCATCAACCCCGATCTGGTGGTTGCAGCCACGAGAGTAAATGGCGCCAAATCTATCCTTAAAGATCTAGCGGCGGGACCTTCTCCTATAATCAGATCAAGTTGAAAGTCTTCCATGGCAGGATAGAGAATTTCTTCTACTACGGGACTTAGCCGATGTATCTCATCAATAAATAAAACGTCTCTTGGTTGCAAGTTTGTCAGTAATGCCGCCAAGTCTCCAGCTTTGGCTATCGATGGACCTGAGGTCATTTTAAAATTAACTCCGAGTTCTCTTGCGACAATCTGCGCGAGCGTGGTCTTTCCCAAACCTGGAGGGCCATGGAAAAGAACGTGGTCCATTGATTCTTGGCGTCCTCGAGCTGCATCAACAAAAACTTTAAGGTTATCCCGAAGTTGTTGTTGGCCTATGAACTCAGATAACGCAACCGGGCGAAGAGAAGTATCCTGCGTGTCAATATCAGTTACCCCGGCGCCGATTAATCGTTCTCTTTCGCTATAGTCATTGTTTTCATAGTCCGTCACGACCCGAGTTCCCTTAAGCTTAGAGATATTAATTGATCTATGGTTTCATCATCTCCGCTTTTCGAACGAACAGCTGTCGCTGCCTTATGAGCCTCTAATCGACTGTAACCCAAATTTACCATCGCAGAAACAGCATCCTCAAATGTTTGGTCTACATCAGCTTTTTTAGGATCTGATGACTGATGCTTTGTACCAACAGAATTTGGAGATTTGTCCTTTAGTTCATTTAAAATTCTATCCGCTAGTTTCGGCCCAACACCCTCCGCTCGACAAAAGCTATTTTTATCTTTTGCAACCAGCGATTCTGATATTTCATTGGGCGACAATGCTGACAAAATTGACAAGGCTGCCTTCGCACCTACTCCCTGGACGGTCTGCAATAATTGAAACCAAGCACGTTCATGCTGAGTTAGGAAGCCAAAAAGATGAATATGGTCTTCGCGGACATGAGTTTCTACATGGACCGTAATCGTATCACCCACGTTCCCCAGTTCACTCAGTGTTCTTGACGAACCAAAAATAAAATATCCAACCCCGCCAACATTTATAATAGCACCGTTATCCTGCAGCGTATCCAATATACCTTGTAATTTTGCTATCACCTGCTTGCTTCCTTCAAAAGAGCTGCATCAATAAGGTCTTTCAACCGAGATTGGTTGTTAGGAGTGTTTTGTTTCAAGCCATTCTTTCTACTTACCTGGTCCACCAAAACGGGATTTTGTGTAAAGTGCGCATGGCATATAGCAACGGCTAATGCATCGGCCGCATCTTCGTTAGCGAGTACTGCTTTGGGCAATATATTGCCGACCATTATCTGCACTTGGTTTTTAGCTGCATGGCCAGCACCAACGACGGCCTTTTTAACTTTATTGGGGGCATATTCCGAGACCGGTATTCCCGATAAAGCTGGAGCTAGAAGTACTGCGCCCCTAGCTAAGCCCAGTTTAAGTGTCGATTCTGGGTTTTTATTTACAAAGGTCTCTTCTGCAGCTACCTCCTGAGGTTGGAATTGTTTCACCAGATTCAAAATGCCTGAGTGCAGTTGCACCAAACGCTCGGCTATAGTCTTTCCCGAGTCCGAACACACAACACCATTCGCAACATGGATCAAATGGTTCCCCTTAACATCAATAACCCCCCATCCAGTTCTACGCAGTCCTGGGTCCAATCCAAGTAATCGCTTTTTATCAGGTAAAGTTGGGCTTTCGAATGCCATTTAATTCACAATTTTCGACATTATTTCGTCACTTATTTCAAAATTTGAGGAAACAGTTTGCACGTCATCATTATCGTCAAGAGTATCAAAAAGTTTTAATAGTGTGGATGCTTGATCCTCTGTCACTGCGACTGTATTTTGGGCCTTCCATGAGAGATCAGCTGAGACAGGTGGTCCAAACTTCACCTCTAAATTCTCTCGCACTGCATTGAAATCTGATGGCGCGCAACTGAATTCATGATAGTCTTGGGCAGATTCTACATCGTCAGCCCCAGCTTCGATAGCAGCCTCAAAAGCTTCATCATTCGTACCCAGTCCTGATGGATAGACAATCAAGCCAATGCGATCGAACATAAAACTAACGCTATTAGTCTCTCCTAAATTACCTCCAAACTTATTAAAGGCCGACCGTACTTCCGACGCTGTTCTATTGCGATTGTCTGTCACGGCATCAACGATAATAGCAACTCCACCAGGGCCATATCCTTCATAGCGAATTTCATCATAATTCGTCTCTTCTCCGCCTCCTGCAGCTTTTTTCATGACCCTTTCAATATTATCCTTGGGCATATTTGCAGCACGAGCGGCAGCTATAGCCGAACGAAGACGTGGGTTTGCATCTGGATCAGCTCCCGCCTTTGCCGCAACCGTTAGCTCTCT
>CALIMD010000178.1 GCA_938028645.1 uncultured Alphaproteobacteria bacterium | reverse complement strand
CAGCGCACAGCCATATTCGCTAAAGACAGTGTAACAGCTCCCGCACGAATAATAGGTAGTGCTTTGGCTTCTGGTCGGAGCGTTCATGATATAGAGGATTGGCCCGATAAGATTGCAAAGGTGAGCAAAGATGACGTTATTGCCGCTGCCGAGTTGGTTTTCAGGATGAAGCGCTCTGTAACAGCCACCTTGCTTCCGACCAGTGTTACTCAAAGGAAACCATAAAACTGATGATGCTCAAATCAAAAGGGATAGTGGCCTTAAATATTGCAATTTGCTTGTGTTTTATATTTGTTCATCGGGCAAATGCCTTTGAGATAAAGAAGGTGACAAGCGCTACCGGTATTAATGCCTGGTTAGTCGAGGACCATAAAAATCCCCTCATTACGATGCAATTTGTAATGAGGGGAGGATCAAGTTCCGATCCCAAAAATAAAAGTGGCCTTGCATATTTGGTGTCGGGTTTACTTGATGAAGGTGCTGGGGATATGGACTCAAGGTCCTTTCAGGCTTTTTTGGAAAGAAACTCAATTTCGCTATCTTTTAGTGCCCGCATGGATACTTTTTCGGGAACACTCACAACTCTGACAGAAACAAAAGAGGAAGCCTTCAAGTCATTGGGGTTAGCCCTTACTGTTCCACGGTTCGATGAGGATCCCATATCTCGCGTTAAAAGCCAAATTTTGGCGAGCTTGCGAGCTTCTAAAGAAAATCCAAATAAAATAGCCGGAAGATTATGGTGGCAACTCGCTTTTCCAAATCACGCCTACGGGCGATCTAAAAAAGGTTCTGCCTCGTCAATTAAAAATATTACTCGAGAGGATATGAGGCAGTTTGTGCAGCGTACCTTTACGAAAGATAATATAACTATCAGTGTCGTTGGTGACATAACACCCGAAGAACTAAGTAATGTTCTGGATGACGTTTTTTCGGATCTGCCAGCATTCTTTTTGGACGACAGGGTTAGGGAAGGTGTTATTGAAAATCGAGGCCAAACTGTAATTATTGAACGAGAAATTCCCCAGTCAGTGGTGGTTTTTGGAAGTAATGGGATAAAACGTGGAGACCCTGACTGGTACGCAGCTAGTATTCTATTTGAAATTCTTTCTGGCGGGTTTGGATCACGATTAACAGAAGAAATTCGCGAGAAACGCGGGCTTACTTACGGAGTCTCGGCATATCGTCTCCCTTTGGAAAAAGCCGGAATTATTGTGGGTAGTGTTTCGACGGTTAACAACCGAGTGGCAGAATCAATAAGGTTAATAAAAGATATATGGCAAAAATTTGGTGACGATGGGCCCACATCGGAAGAAATGAGAAATGCGAAAGATTACATCAACGGCTCTTTTGCATTACGGTTTACTAATTCAAAATCGATCGCCGCGGTATTAAATGCAGTGCAACGTTTCGATCTGGGCGTTGACTACTTAAAAAACAGATCAGAACTGATCAATAGTGTAAAGTTAAAGGAATTAAAACGCGTAGCTAAGCGACTTTTTGAAGCTAATGCATTGACCTTTGCGATAGTTGGGCAACCAAAAAATGTGATCTCAACAATGCCTGCTCCTGTAATTGAGTAGCGTTATATTAACCCTGAAACCCGGGCCTAGCTCCTCCGAATTGGATGCTGTAATCTGGAGCTTGGGTTTTTTGTATTCATCACATCTTAAAACTGTTGTTTAAGTGCTTAATGCGCTAGCCTCGACAATCACTAGAGAAAAATTTCCTCAATTAGATGGAGATGTTGTCGTGCCTTCTTCTAGATTTTTATTTCTGAATCTTGGTCACAGTATAGATCATTTGTTTATGTTAATGTTTCCGGCGGTTGCAGCTCTGGCAGCAACAGACCTTTCCGCCAGCTATGGCGAAGTTTTGAGTTTGGCGACTGGTAGTTTCATAGCATTTGGAGTTTTTTCTTTACCAATGGGATGGTTAGCGGATCGTCTAAGTAGGGAATTCATGATGACTGTTTTCTTCTTAGGTATCGGCGTTGCTATGATCTTTACCAGTTTTTCTACTGAAACATGGCAAATCTTCGGATCTTTAATTTTAGTTGGGATGTGTGCTGCTATCTACCACCCGGTGGGCTTAGCGATGGTTAGCCAGGGTGGAGGTGATATCGGCAGGAGATTAGGTGTTAATGGTGTATGGGGAAATATGGGTGTAGCCGCGTCAGCTCTTTTGGTTGGTGTTTTTGCTGACTTCGCAGGCTGGAGGGAAGCGTTTCTGCTAGCTGGTGTGTCATCTATTCTCGTTGGCTGTGGGTGGATACAAAATACCCGCAAGATGGTGGCCGATACGAGCGCCAATAAAAAGAAATCAAGTGCACCAGCTCTGAATTGGCAGCGCGTACTGCTTATTGTTGCTATTACCACAACGATTGGAGGATTTATTTTCAATTCAATGACTGTCTCTTTACCTAAGGTTCTAGATGATCGTCTCGCTGTTTTTGCGATGGGTGCTACTCAAGTTGGGGCTATTGCATCACTTGTTTATGGATCTGCAGCTTTTACTCAGGTGCTCGTTGGACGTGCGATTGATAAGTATAGTATCAAGCCTATTTTCTTGGCTCTTGTTGCAGGTCAAATGATAACTCTATATCTTGCAATAATGACAGACGGCTGGTTGATGGTGGCAATAGCGGTCTTAGTGATGGTGATGGTTTTTGGACAAATACCTATCAATGATACATTAATCGCTCGTTATACGCCTGATGCATGGAGAGGCCGTGTTTATTCCATAAAATATGTTTTGTCGTTTACGGTTTCGGCGGCAGCTGTGCCCTCAATAGCCTGGTTATATGAAGGCGCAGGGGGCTTTTCTACAATGTTTACTCTTGCAGCTATAGCGGCATTTATTATAACGGTAACAGTTACATTTATGCCAGGCGGGAAGCCATCTTCAGACAGCTTGGAACCTGCAGAATAACATCTTTGTAAAGCACAGGATGTTATCGTTCTCTAGAGTGACTAAACAGTAGAATTATTTTAGCATGTTAAGTATAAAATAATTCCACTGTTTAGAATTGATTCTATTTTCATGAGAGATAGTTTAACTTCCTGTCAGGATCCGATTTTGTGTTTTCTTAATTGCCGCTGGAATATAAATCGTAATGAGCGAATCTACTGAAAAAACCACTTTAGCACTGGCTGAGGGTTTCGACACAGTTTCAAAAACCGAATGGATTGAGTTGGTTGAGAAGAGCCTTAAGGGACGCACTATTGACGATATATCCAGCGCTTTAACATACGAGGGTTTTCCGCTAAACCCTATTTATACTAAAGGAGATATAGAAGAACTTGGGTGGGGCAATAGTTATAAGAATGTCATGTCGAAGGTTCGTAATGAGTTAAACAAAAATCCAGAAAATAATGGATGGGAAGTGCGGCAAACCTATTTTCAGTCAGACCCCGGTGCAGTTAATGAAGATATCAAAACTGATATCGCGGGCGGAGTAAATTCTCTTTTGCTGAAGGTAACCCATGATACAAATAGTTCAGACCATTCTGCTGCAATTATTAGCTCCATCACTGACCTTGAAAAATTACTTGATGGGATTGATTGTGAAACCAATAAGATAACATTTATTCCGTATACGTCTGCTATTGTTGTAGCCAGTATGTTTGCGGCATTAATGCAAAAACGGGAAATAGGGTTAAACAAAGTTTCGGGTAGCTTCGGTGGAGATCCAATTGGGATGCTCGCCAATTCAGGTTTTTTACAAGGTAATGTAGACGAGCACTTAAAAAAAATATCAGAATTGGCGGCGTGGAATATCCAAAATATGCCAGGGATAAGTGCTTTTAATGTTGATACAACAGCATATCATGGAGCAGGGGTAACTGAGACAGAAGACTTAGCTATTGCGATGTCGACAGCTGTTAATTATTTACGTGTGATGGTATCCAATGGCTTGAGTGTTAATGAGGCTTTTAAACAAATTAGCTTTACAACTTCCATTGGTATGGATGTGTTCCAGGGAATTGCAAAATTGCGAGCCGCACGGTTTTTGTGGTCAAGAATTTCAGAGGTTTGTGGTGTCAAAGAAAATATAGGATCGATGGTCCTGAACGCGATGACAGCGTCTCGCACCTTAAGCAAGCGAGATGTAGCGGTAAATATGTTGCGTTCGACGAGTGCTTGTTTTGCTGCAGGTCTTGGTGGAGCAAATAGTGTAACACTTTTCCCTCATACAAACTTGTTAGGCGGCGAGAGTAAAACAGCAAGACGGATTACCCGCAATACTCAAAATATTTTAATCAATGAGTCCTCTCTGGGTCGAGTGGTTGATCCTGGTGGAGGGTCGCATTATGTGGAGTACTTAACGAAAGAGCTCGCTGAGAGAAGTTGGAAGACTTTCCAAGGATTGGAGGCCAAAGGGGGGATATTGCAAGAATTGTTATCTGGAGGAATTCAGGAGATGGCAGAGAAATCTTGGAAGAGCCGCAAGATAAATTTAGATAATAGAAATGAACCTCTGACTGGTGTATCTAGTTTTCCGAATTTAGATGAAGTCCTGGATGCATCAAGCGATGTGGAAAAGCCAAAAATTGACTGTAAATTGAATCCCGTTGTTGCAAACGACGTCAGCTTATTGGGGCATGATTTCGCGTCGTTAATTAAAACTGCGAGTGAAGGTGGCACCGCACAAAGTTTGTCTGAGGTCTTTAGCAAAACAAAGACTGTATGCGACCCTCTCAAGAAACATAGATTAGGCGAAGCATATGAAAGGCTTAGAGACCAAAGTGATAGATGGCTTGAATTAAAAGGGTCTCGGCCATTGGCGCTGATAATTTGTTTGGGGACGCAATCAGACTACACACCGCGTGTTAACTTTTCGAAGAACTACCTCGCCGCAGGGGGGATTGAGAGTCGTGAGCTTAATACTGACCCTTTAAAATTAAAGGAAGCTATTGAAGAATCGAACGGCGATTTAACCGTGATCTGCTCCTCTGATAAAGTGTATTCGGAAGCTTTGGAGACTACGGTTAAAGTTTTGAAGTCTTGTGGAGCAGGAATGATCGTTTTGGCGAGTAATCCAGGCGCAAAAGAAAAAGTTTTAAGAGACCTAGGTGTGGATCTGTTTATTCACGCTAAAGATAATATGTTGGAAACATTATCAAAAATTGCTCAAAGAATAGGAATGGGCTGAAAAATGAGTAAGATCCCCGATTTTACAACAATAGGTTTTACCGAAAACAAAACTGACGACGGAATGTTCAAAGAGGTAAATACATTTTTCAAAGATTGGCGAACACCAGAAGGTATAGATGTCAAACGCCTATATTCTGAGGATGATACAGAGGAATTGGACTTTCTAGAGGGTTGGCCCGGATTCGCACCTTTTACCCGTGGACCGTACCCTTCCATGTATGTAACTAAACCTTGGACCATCAGGCAATATGCAGGATTTTCTACAGCCGAGGAATCAAATGCTTTCTATCGACGCAACCTTGCTGCAGGACAGAAGGGATTATCTGTCGCTTTTGATTTAGCAACGCATCGTGGTTACGATTCTGATCATCCAAGAGTGAGTGGTGACGTGGGGATGGCTGGTGTTGCCATAGACTCAATACTCGATATGCGACAATTATTTGATGGTATACCCTTAGATCAGATGAGCGTTTCTATGACAATGAATGGAGCAGTGCTTCCAATCCTTGCTTTATTTGTAGTGGCGGCAGAAGAACAAGGAGTCAGTCAGGAAAAACTCTCAGGCACAATTCAAAATGATATTTTAAAAGAGTTTATGGTGAGGAACACCTACATTTATCCCCCGGCTCCATCAATGCGTATAATTTCAGATATATTTTCTTACACATCTAAACATATGCCTAGGTTTAATTCTATTAGTATATCAGGATATCATATGCAGGAAGCTGGTGCTACAGCAGACCTAGAACTCGCTTACACTATAGCAGATGGCATTGAGTATGTGCGAGCTGGGCTCGAATCCGGTATGCAGATTGATGATTTTGCGCCACGCCTTTCATTTTTCTGGGCGATTGGGATGAATTTCTTTATGGAAGTGGCAAAGATGCGAGCGGCTCGCCTCCTATGGTCCAAAATGATGGCTCGTCATTCCCCAAAAGATCCGAGATCGCTATCGCTGAGAACGCATTGCCAAACCAGTGGCTGGAGTCTCACTGCCCAGGATGTTTTCAACAATGTAACGCGCACCTGTGTTGAGGCTCTTGCGGCTACACATGGTCATACTCAGTCATTACATACCAACGCCTTGGATGAGGCGTTAGCTTTGCCAACTGATTTTAGCGCACGGATAGCGCGTAATACACAGCTTTTCATTCAGCAGGAGACAGGAACATGCAATGTAATAGATCCCTGGGGCGGCAGCTATTATGTGGAAAAACTTACGCACGATCTCGCCAAGAAAGCCTTGGAGCATATTGAGGAAATTGAGAGCCTTGGCGGTATGGCGAAAGCTATTGAAGCTGGCATTCCTAAAATGCGAATAGAAGAAGCGGCTGCCCGCACTCAGGCTCGTATAGATTCGGGTCGGCAAGTTATCGTTGGTATAAATCGCCATAAATTAGAAGAAGAAGAAACCGTAGATGTGTTAAAGGTTGATAATGCTGCGGTGCGCAAGCAGCAGTTGGAGAAGCTCGATCGATTGCGCTCAGAACGAAACGAAAAAGAGGTGACTCTGCGGCTCAACACATTGACAAGTGCAGCTAAAACTGGGGAGAAGAATTTATTAGCATTGGCTATTGAAGCCGCACGGGCAAAAGCAACAGTGGGAGAAATATCCTATGCGCTTGAAAAAATATATGGCAGGCATGTGGCAGAAGTAAAAACCGTATCGGGCATTTATAGTAACGAGGTTGGTATGGAAAATGAGACTGTTGAGAACGTATTAAAAAGTGTGAAAGCTTTTAAAGTTTCCGAGGGGCGTAGACCAAGAATCCTTATAGCAAAAATGGGCCAGGACGGTCACGATAGAGGGCAAAAAGTAATAGCCAGTGCTTTTGCCGACCTTGGTTTTGACGTCGATATAGGACCATTATTTCAAACCCCCGAGGAAGTGGCCAAGCAGGCAGTAGAGAACGATGTTCATATCATTGGGGCTAGTTCGTTAGCAGCTGGGCACTTAACGCTTGTTCCTGAACTGAAACAATCCCTGATGGCTTTGGGTCGTGGAGATATTATGATTGTTGTGGGAGGGGTTATACCTGCTCAGGATTTTGACGCTTTATACAAAGCTGGCGCAACAGCAATCTTTCCTCCTGGCACAATTATATCAGAGGCGGCTGATGATCTAATAATGAAATTGAGTATTCAATTAGGGCACTCCAATGGATCGCATTAGTTCTCTTCAGATGAATAATCGAAGAGGTAAGGATTGCTTGAAATAATGACCGCTAATAAACACCTGACGGAGACTGATTATGTGGAAGGAGTTATTAGTCAGGACCGTTCTATCCTCGCACGTGCAATAACGCTTGTAGAGAGTATTCATGTTGATCATCGTGTTTTAGCAGATTCGGTTTTAACTAAGCTTTTATCGCACGCGGGTAGGGCTCGTCGGGTTGGCATAACAGGTGTGCCAGGTGTTGGGAAAAGTACTTTCATTGAGACACTTGGTAAGCAGTTAACGTCGACAGGAGCCCGTGTTGCCGTTTTGGCGGTTGACCCTACAAGTTCTAGGACTGGTGGTTCTATTCTTGGCGATAAGACAAGAATGCAGGAACTTGCTCGTGATCCATCAGCATTCATTAGGCCATCCCCGACCTCGGGAACATTAGGGGGAGTGGCAAGAGCAACAAGAGAAAGTATGATTTTATGTGAAGCCGCTGGCTATGATATCATTTTAGTTGAAACAGTGGGCGTGGGGCAATCAGAGACTACTGTTGCTGAGATGGTCGATTTTTTCCTCGCATTAATGCTTCCGGGAGCGGGCGATGAGCTACAAGGTATTAAAAAAGGCTTGCTAGAGATAGCTGATATGATCGTGGTCAATAAAGCTGATGGAAGCACAAAAAACGCGGCGGAGAGAGCAGCTTCCGAGTATAGAAGGGCATTACATATATTAAAACCTGTAAGTCCCACTTGGATGCCTCCGGCTCACACCTGCAGCGCTATTAGTGGTGATGGACTGGCTGATATTTGGAAAGATATAGAAAACCATAGAGAGTTGCTTAAAATATCGGGAGAATTTGACCAAAAACGCAAGCAACAGCGAGTTCGTTGGATGTGGTCTATGATACAAGATAGACTTCTTCTTGAGATTGAAAAAAATAAGTCATTACAAAACATAGCTCGTGCTTTGGAGGTCCAAGTAATGGAGGATCAAATAACGCCAGGGTTGGCCGCATCAAAAGTTGTTGCTGCGATTAACGCGAATTAATAGGGGGATAAAATTGAATAAATATAGACCTGCAGAAATAGGGATGGCTCTAGAGGACGTCGACACGCCAGCGCTGCTTTTAGATTTAGATGCATTTGAATTTAATATTCAATTAATGGCCGGTTTCGCAAAAAAATTTGGTATTAATCATAGACCGCATGCCAAAACACATAAATCTCCAGTGGTAGCTCAAAAGCAAATCGCCGCTGGAGCCGTAGGACAGTGCTGTCAGAAAGTAGCGGAGGCAGAAATATTAGTGGCTGGAGGAGTCAGTGATGTTTTAGTATCGAATCAAATTGTTGGACGAAGAAAGCTCGATCGGTTAGCAGGTTTAGCTCGTAACGCAAATATAAGCGTATGCGTTGATGATAAGGATAACATTAATCAAATCAATGCAGCGGCTAAGCGATTTAATGCAAAAATAGACGTGCTTGTTGAAATAGATATTGGAGCTGGTCGATGCGGTGTTGTGCCAGGGAAAGCTGCAGTAGAATTAGCTCAGATTATTGCCAAGAATTCTAATTTGACCTTTGGAGGCTTGCAAGCTTATCAGGGAAGAGCTCAGCATATTCGGGGTTTTGGCGAAAGAAAGATAGCAATAGAAAAGGCCGGAAAACTGGTTCAGGAAACAATATATTTATTATCCGAAGCAGGCCTTGAATGTAGGCTTGTTACAGGGGCTGGAACAGGAACTTTTCAATTTGAAGCAGATTCGGGAATTTGGAACGAACTGCAGGCCGGTTCATATTGTTTCATGGATGCAGACTATGGATTGAACTTGAATGAAACTGGGGAATTTATAGACACGTTTAGAAATAGTCTTTTTATTTGGTCCACTATTATGAGCCACCCAACAAAAGACAGGGCCGTTATCGATGCCGGACATAAAGCAACCTCGATAGAATCGGGTTTGCCTCTTGTTGCTGATTTAAAAGATGTAAAATATGTCAGTGCCTCAGATGAACACGGCTCTTTGGTGCTTGGTAGAGATGCAATTAATGTGAATATAGGACAGAAAATAAGATTAATACCTGGACATTGTGATCCAACAGTCAACTTACACGATTGGTATATTGGAATTCGCAATGGGATTGTGGAGTCAGTCTGGCCAGTAGAGGCGCGTGGCGCGGCGTTTTAATTATTGACAAAGATAATTTAAATACCAATTTATTGTATCGACTTGAACGGTAATTATGAGGAGAACTAATGGTGGGCGATGAACTATCGATCCCTAAAACTACCATTTCAGAAGAACAAGAAAACATCATTGAGGAGTTTGGATTTTTTGAAGATTGGATGGATAGATACCAATATTTGATAGATATTGGAAGAAAGCTTCCAAAAATGCCAGAAGAGTACTTACGCGATGAGTTTAAATTAAAAGGCTGCCAAAGTCAGGTCTGGTTCGTGGGAGAAGCTGTCGAGAACCGATTAATTTTTCGTGCATCGAGTGATGCGGCTATCGTCTTGGGACTTATAGCAATTTTATTGAGAATTTATT
>CALIMD010000177.1 GCA_938028645.1 uncultured Alphaproteobacteria bacterium | reverse complement strand
TCTTCATATGGTCAAGTAAAGAGGAGGGGACTCTAATGCCCATATATCCACCGTAGTTAGGGTGCTTTGAATCAAAGAGTTGAGGCCGACGGTGTGTCGGGCTTACAGGCAATACCCAACTTTCTGACAGCGTATTAAGGTCGTTTAAAACATCTACATTGTCCAATGACTCCGCCAGAAGGGCACCTCCAACTAAAATCAAAGGACGTTCAGCTCGAGAAATCATCTCGGCTAGTTTATCTAGGTCTTCCTGTCTTGGAGACGAAGATAATTTGGGCGCCGGCATAATCACAGGAGCACGCGTTTCTTCATCAAAAAGGTCTTCTGGAATAACTACCGCCACCGGTCCCTGTGTACTGCTTTCTGCTATATGAAATGCTCTAGCGATAGCTTCTGAGGCCATTTCAGGTTGATTCACCTCTATGACAGACTTAGTGATATCCGCCAAAAGTAAAGAGTAATTCTGTTCTTGCAGTGCAAGCCTTCCAAAATCGGCTCTTTCTACCTGTCCTATAATGACAACTAAAGGTGTTGCGTCATGATATGCGGAGTGTATCGCGATCAAACCGTTTGCTAATCCGGGACCTCTGCTAACTAAAACGACGCCAGCCCTATTTTGAAGTCTTCCATCTGCTGTTGCCATGAATGCAGCACCAGCTTCGTGGCGGCATACAATGATGTGGACTTTTTCTCTCTCAACCAAAGCACTAGTTAGTCCAATATAACTTTCCCCAGGAACACAAAACACCTGATCTATAGTGTGTGCTTCCAAGCTATCCGCTACAAGTTGAGCCACTGACCCCATTATAATTAACGCCTTAAAATAGAAAAATAATAATTTTCTTTGTAGACTTTGAATTGATAGAAATACATCTCATCTCTCAAAATTAGCCATTGTCTGCCAAGTCTTCTTGGGCATTTGCGTTGTAATTTTTGTCGTACCACCAACTAATATAATCATTATATGATATCGGCGGGTATTGAGGTGGGTTCTGTGCAGAGTAACAAGACTGCAAACACTCAATTTTTGTGTCCAGGTGAGGCCCAAAGAAAAAGGGTATGGCGTATCTTGCTTCCTTTTCTGGTGGCATTGCTCGATGCGGTGTAGATTTATAATACCCGTTGGTCCAACGGTGCAGCATATCCCCGCTATTGACGACAAATGATTGAGGCACAAAAGGCACATCTATCCATTGGTTGCTTTGTGCTTGTATCTGTAGCCCAGGAATACTCGTCTGCGCTAGGAATGTTAAAAAATTTGAGTCAGTGTGAGGTGCTATACCATATTGTTTGGACGCCAACTTGGAGACTTTTGGATAGTGAGAGAGACGAAATGAAAATTGACTTTCAGAAAATGCTTCCGTGAAGGTTTCGACTGGCATGTCTAGGGAGATTGCGAGAGGTCCAAGTAAGGTTTGAGCCATCTGATCCACAGCTTTGGTATATTGAAGAAGATTGTCCTTAAAGCCAGGTAGATCTTTTGGCCACTTATTAGGACCCGCGAATCTTCGTCCCTCTAGCACCAGCGGATCATCTGGTTTTCTTTCTCTTTTTATGAAAAATGCTTCATTAAGATCTGGTTCTGCGCCATCCTCGCTTGCCCTAGAAGTTGTTATCTTATAACGGCCCATTGCCATGTAACCATTATTGTGTTCATTCATTAGTAACGCTTTTTTGGCTTCCATTGACTGGTCATGAAAACGTTTAGCTTCCAAAAAAGTTTGATCGATGAGCTCCTGAGGAATACCGTGATTGATAATTATAAAGAAACCACTTTTACGAAGAGCCTGTCGCAAATCGTTTGCGATCAGTTTTTGGCTAGAGGGATTGGGATCCCCTAAAGTAGAGAGGTTTATGATAGGGATATCCGTCATGTTCCGACTTTGCCTGCTAGTAGATGGTGCTCTATTAATTTTTTCGACTCTTTCTCTTTATATCAATATTCTCCTAATAGCGATCGGTATACCGTTTTCTCGAACGCCATATATAAGGGGAAAGCTTTTTTATCTATAAACGGTAAAATTTGAGTGCCAAAAACTCCTGCTATTTTATTTTTTGGATCCAACCAGAAGTAACAGTTGGACAATCCCGCCCATCCTAGGGAATTGGCGGGCCTTCCAGTTTCCGCCTTCTCCTGATTGATCATAAAAGATAAACCCCAGGATTTTGGTGTCCCGGGGAAAAAGTTTACGTCTTTTGAGATTGCTTTATTCGTAGAGTACATTTTCATATCAACATTCCTTCCGATATGATCAGTAAACATCACTTCTATAGTTTCAGGGCGCAGAATTCGTAAGTTATCGGCTCTCCCATCATTCAATAACATCCTTAAAAACAGGATGTAGTCACTCAATGTGGAGTATAGTCCACCACCACCTGCCTCCACTTCAGGATTTTGTTTCATTTTAAATTTGAGATCTGGTCTTAAGGTATTATTTTCTCGCCTATACATGGTTGCTAAACAATTGCTCATTTTGTTGTCGATGAAGAAACCCGTTGATTTCATTCCTAGAGGCTCAAAAATATTAGTTTTTAGAAATTCCCCAAGTTTTTGTTTTGTGGCCTCTTCTATCATTAAACCCACCCAATCAATAGAGATGCTATAGGCCCAGTCGGCACCTGGATCGAACATTAAAGGCGTCATTAGTGCCCTTCGCGAACCAGAAGATCTTGAGATCATATTCGTTGCTTCAACGAAGTCTTTTATTTGTTGATGCCAGACATCATATCCAAAGCCAGCAGTATGGGTCATCAAGTTCCTTAGTGTGATATCAGATTTAGGAGGGCGTAGCTTGGGGGCCCCGGTTTCATCAAATCCCTGTAATACCCGAATATTCTTAAGTTCAGGTAACAAAGTAAAAGCAGGTTCATCTAACTTAAGAAGCCCGCGTTCTACAAGTTGCATGGCAGCCACTGCAGTAACAGCTTTTGTCATGGAAGCGATCCATAATACTGTATCAGTAGTCATGGTTTGAGATCTGTTAGGGCCGCTTATTCCAAATCCTGCTGCGTATAGATGTTCGTTTTCATTTGAAATTATAGCAGTAACGCCCTGCAGATCGCCTTTTTCAACCGAGGATTTGAGTAACTTATCTAAGAGGTGCGTTTTCATACAAAGCACCATAATCACTTTTAATATTCAAATCATCAAAATTTAGTGCTGAAATACAAATATAAAGATGTTGGATATTATTATTTTAATATCTGCTGGATGGACATGTTGGCGAGTGTCTAGTCTAATACAACATTAGTTAAAAATGTTTAATGGATAAGTGGGTTTTGGCATGGATATAGGTGTTTTCATTTTCGATACAGATTATAGCATTAATATAAGCGAACTAGCTCGGGAACTTGAGGAACGTGGCTATGAGTCACTCTTTGTGCCAGAGCATACTCATATTCCTACAAGCAGACGTTCACCGTTTCCCGGTGGAGGTGAATTGCCGAAGCAATATTCTCATACGCTGGATCCATTTGTTTCGCTTGGTTTTGCTGCTGCAAGTACAAAAAATTTAAAAATAGGAACCGGTATATGTTTGCTGCCACAGCGTGATCCTATTGTGACGGCTAAATCAATTGCGAGCCTGGATTTAATGTCTAAAGGCCGTTTTGTTTTGGGTCTTGGTGGTGGCTGGAACGTGGATGAGATGGAGAATCATGGGGTCACGTATAAAACGCGATTTGCAATGATGAAGGAACATGTTCTAGCTATGAAATCTCTTTGGGTCGATGAGGAAGCAGAATTTCATGGGGAGTATATAAATTTTGATAAAAGTTGGGCATATCCTAAGCCGGTTCAGAAACCATATCCCCCGATATTGATGGGAGGAGAAACGAATTATACATTAAAACGGGTCGTAGATTATTGCGACGGATGGTTTCCAAGGGGAAGAGGTGGGTTTAACGCAGGTGAGAGCATGCAAAGGCTTAAAAATATGGCGGCCGAAAACGGCAGAGACATGAACACCCTCTCTGTAAGTGTTTTTGGTGCCCCGCCAAATGAGGAAACGATTAATTCTTACAAAAAAGCAGGAATTGATAGGGCTTTGTTTGCGTTGCCGTCCGAAAATAGAGATCATATTCTTAAGTTGTTGGATACTTATCAATATTTATTAAAGTAGAGATTATGCTGTGAAAACGACCAAAACCTGGAGGTGTTTTGGATTTTTCTCTATCTTGTAATAAATTAGTATTAAGATAAGGGCTAGAGACATCAACAAGCGTGATCTTATAACGTATCAATGACAGGTAAACGAATGCGTAGGTATCGAAACACAAAAATTGTTGCAACGCTTGGTCCTTCTTCGCGGACGAAGCGACAAATACGTTCTATGATCAAAGCTGGAGTGGATGTTTTCCGGTTAAATTTCAGTCATGGAAGTCACGAAGACCACAGATCTCGGTTCAATGCTATAAGACAATTAGAAAAAGAATTAGATTGGCCTGTGCCCATCATGGCGGATTTGCAGGGGCCCAAACTTCGAATAGGCGTGTTTGAAAAGGATGAGGTAGAACTCATCGTGGGGTCCTCGTTTGTTTTGGATCTAAAGGAGGCAGCTGGATCAGGTCGACGCGTACAACTACCGCATCAGGAAATCTTTGATGCGGCTGTGGTTGGTATGGACCTTCTTCTTGACGATGGGAAAATAAGGCTCCGTGTGCAAAATGCGACAGAAAATTCGATAGAGACAAAGGTTATAACCGGAGGCACTTTATCAAACCGAAAAGGAGTGAATGTTCCGGGGGTTGCATTGGGTCTTTCTTCACTTAGTGAAAAGGATAGAGAGGATTTAGAATTTGCCCTCAACCTCGGGTTTGATTGGATAGCTTTATCATTTGTACAGCGACCGAGGGATGTTGCTGAGGCAAGAGAATTAATTAATGGGCGTGCATCCATTTTGATAAAACTGGAGAAACCTGCGGCAATTGAGCATTTGGATGAATTAGTAAAAATGTCGGATGCTGTTATGGTGGCTCGAGGAGATCTCGGTGTAGAACTTCCTCCAGAAAAAGTTCCTGGCATACAAAAAAGAATTGTTAAATTATGTAGACATTGGGGTAAGCCTGTTGTTGTAGCGACCCAAATGCTGGATTCAATGGTCCATGCTCCGGCACCAACTCGAGCCGAGGCCTCCGATGTAGCTACTGCAGTCTACGATTCTGCCGATGCTGTAATGCTATCGGCGGAAACAGCGGCTGGAGAATTTCCTCTTGAATCTGTTGATATGATGAACCGTATTATTTTAGAGGTCGAAGGAGATGAAGCTCATCGGGTTTTGATTGATGAAAGTCACGAAACACCCGAGCCAACGATTTCAGATGCAATAACACTTGCGGCCCGTCAGGTTGCCCAGACTGTAAGCGCTTCCTGTATTATTACCTACACTACGTCTGGTT
>CALIMD010000176.1 GCA_938028645.1 uncultured Alphaproteobacteria bacterium | reverse complement strand
ACAATTCGAAAAGCAAGTTTCCAAAGAAGTTTTAGCTGCCGGAATACACAGCAGTTAATAATGTCCTTTCCGGATGGAAAATTTACTTTTTGATGGGGTCTTTAAAATTTGATGTCTAAATAACCAAGTCTGTATTAGTTGCTTTATTCTTTTTTAAATTGCTGTGTAAAGTAGCGAGTTAATTTAAGGTGGATAATTTATGTATGATCTTCTGTCGGGACTGAGGGTGATTGAAGGGTCGGCATTTGTCGCGGCTCCTCTAGGTGGAATGACGCTGGCCCAGTTAGGGGCTGAGGTAATTAGATTTGATCCAGTTGGTGGGGGTATGGATCACAAACGATGGCCGCTTGATAGTAAAGGAAATAGTCTTTATTGGGCTGGTCTAAATAAAGGCAAGAAATCCATTGCTGTAAATGCCCGTGAAATAGAGGGACGAGAACTTATAGAGGCTATTATTTGTCAACCTGGACCAGATAACGGTATTTTTTTGACTAATCATCCACCCGGCGGACCCTTCAGCTATGATAGATTAAAGTCTAAACGAGAAGATTTAATTATGGTTAATGTTTTGGGAAGCTATGACGGTTCTCCAGCTGTAGATTACACTATTAATTGTGCTTTGGGCTTTCCATTTGCAACTGGACCACGCGGAATTGATAGACCCGTTAATCATTTGTTACCTGCATGGGACCTTGTCACAGGAAGTATGGCCGCTACCGGCGTATTAGCAGCCGAGCGACAGCGAAGCAGAAAAGGAAGTGGTACTCTGGTCAAGTTGGCACTCTCAGATGTTGGTATCTGGGTAGCAAGTGCACTTGGTCATGTAGCGGAAGCGTCATTATTAAGCCAAAATCGGGTGGCCGATGGCAATCATGTGTATGGAGCGTTTGGCCATGATTTTCTAACGTCAGACGGTAAACGTATAATGGTGACGGCACTTACAAAAGCGCAATGGCGAAGGCTCAAGACTGCCATGGAAATAACAAGCTGTATCGTCGACCTTCAGCGTGAGCAAAAATTAGATCTCGATAATGAAGGAGATCGTTACAAGGCGAGGGATAAAATTGTCTCACTTATTGAACCGTGGGTTGCTTCGCGTGACTATAGTACAATTAAAAAGATACTTGATGAAGCAGGAGTACTATGGGGGCCATATCAAACATTTACCGAGTTGGTAAATTATGACGAACGGTGTTCTATTAAAAATCCTCTAATAGAAATTGTTGAACAGCCAGCAATCGGTGTGTATCCTTCCGCAGGCTCGCCTCTACGGTTTGAGAATTTACAAAACACACCAATAAAGGCGGCACCAGTGCTAGGAGAGAATACAGACGAGGTGCTATTGGAGGTTTTGGGTATGCCCGAGCATATTGTTGCAGATTTACATGATAGAGGAATTATAGGGGGCGCGATAACGACTGTTTAATCTAGTAAGAAGAATGTTCAGTGCCTCCATGTGCTGCCGAGGTGGCGTTTTTTAAGCCATTCGCCAAATGCTTCGTCTGTATAAAAGTTTTCGATCCAATGGATTAACGTCGTGCCGTTATGACTTTCAGCAAAAAACTCTGGGAAATATCTAATCCATCTTTGATGTCTCTGGGGTAAATGTAGAAATGGCCAGAATCTAGTTTGCTTATTTGCTTTCTCTAATCCATCTTTTCCATATATTTTTAATAAATATAAACAACTTGCTAAAGTTGTCCGGTCGGCACCTCCAGAGCATTTAACAAGGATTGGAAACGAAGCCTTGTCAAAGGCTTTGAGAAGCATTGCCAGGGCTTCTTTTTGTGGCAAACGGCGAGAGTGTAATGGAGTATTCATATGAATAATTCCAAGATTTTTACAAATCTGTCTTTCAGGTTCATACCATGAAGATTTAGGGTTAGCTCCACGAAGATTAATGATGGTTTTAATACCAACGTGCTTTAGTAAGGGTGCGAAATACATCCCATACATCTGGGCTGATCGGTAAAGGCCATGGTCTACATAATGCCAATTATGTGTAAGAGCTAAGAGTTGAGTTTTTAGGGACAGGTTACTCACTCCTAATCGGGGAGCCAAGTGTTTGGGTCTGCTATATTTTGCTCTCTAGTTTTTGAATTCTTTACCTCGTGTGGACTATTCGGTTTGCTTGGAGGAAACCAAATCCATGGAATCATTTTTTCGTCTGCATATTTGAGTTGGGCTTTTAATTTTCTGTCTTCATGGTACTGCTCTACGTTGAAACCTCTTGAACGAAGTAAATCAGCAGTGTCTTTGATGAAGTCATATGAAGCATTCTGTGTATGCACCACGAGGATTTCTGTTGGTGTTTTCTGGGTAGCTTTAATTTTCCCTTCCTTCATCAATTTTGCAAATATACGCGTTAAGCCAATTGATATTCCTATTCCAGGAAGCTTTTTATTAACAAAATCCCCAACGAGATTATCATAACGGCCACCGCCACAAATTGTTGGAAACTCTGGATAGTCTGTGAACCGTGATTCATATACTGTTCCTGTGTAGTAGGCTAAGCCTCTGGCAATTGACATATCAACGAGGAAAGTATCATTTCTATGTTTTTCAAGTTGCTGCATTACGAATTTTAATTCATCTAGCCCCTCGTGTAATAAATCTGATTTTACGTCAAGATCTTTGATCCGATTGATAACACTTTCACCCGACCCGTTAATGGTCGCTAAATTTAAGATTTTATCGATAGTTTTGGCTGATAATTCAAGCTCATTGGAAAGCATAGTTGTTACGCCATCAGTACCAATCTTATCCAATTTATCGATAATCCTTAGAATGTTGGTGGTATCAGAAACACCAAGCCCGAAATAAAAGCCCTCCAAAATCTTACGATTATTAATCTTAGTTGTGAGTGGACCTGCACCAATTGATTCAATTGCTTCATGCATTATTATTGGTATTTCAGCATCGAAATGAGGTGGAATTGGACGGGTGTCAACTACATCTATATCACATTGCAAAAACTCTCGGAATCTTCCATCCTGAGGGCGTTCGCCACGCCATGCTTTCTGTATTTGGTACCGTTTAAATGGGAAGTTTAGTTGATTCATATTCGCAGCGACATATCTCGCCATTGGGACGGTCATGTCATAATGAAGAGCATAACTCGGTTCGACCTCATTATCGTTGTCACCCAACAAACGCCCAATAGCGTATATCTCTTTATCAGTATCACCTTGTTTCAAAAGGACTTCGACTGGTTCTATGGAACGTGGTTCGATTGAGGTAAAACCATAGCTCTCGAATACCCTTCTTAACGAGTCGATCCAATCTAACTCAACCAATCTATATTCGGGTAGCCATTCTGGGAACCCACTGATTGATCGGATCCGTTCTTTGGAATTAGTTTTTTTCGTTTCCGAGTTTGACATCAGGGTTTCACCAAAAAGTTTAAAATGAAAATTCAAGGTATTATAGAACTACTCTCCCTTATCCTCGAGCCAAATCTATTCCATTCCAATCGCGTGTTGGTAGAGGACCAGAAGTTCTTCTTGTTCGGCACGGTCTTGGTGATCCATTTTCCTCAACCGAACTATTTGTCTCATGATTTTCGCATCAAAGCCATTACCCTTTGCATCAGCAAATATTTCGCGGATATCTGCAGCGAGTGCAGATTTTTCTGCCTCTAAACGTTCTAT
>CALIMD010000175.1 GCA_938028645.1 uncultured Alphaproteobacteria bacterium | reverse complement strand
ACTCCCCACCAGACAATGTGGTTGGTATTGTGATTTGGGGAACTGTTGGCGCTTTCACACTGTCTGTAGAATTTAAAATATCCATCATCTTTGGATCGCTTATATTATTAGATAAACACAGAGCAACAGCTTTGGCCGCATCTGTGATAGACCCACCCCCAAATGTCACAATAAGGTCCCCCTTACTTTTTCTGGCAGCTTCTGAAGCTTCAATTACATCTTTACGAGGGGTATGAGGCGACATTTTATCAAATTCGCCCACTATTTTGTTCCCCAAAGCAGTTCTAATTTTGGAAATTTCATCGGTATTACGGTTTAACGACCCACTGATCATTAAAAAGACCCTCTGACCTCCTATTCTTGCCACTTCCTCTTGGAGAGCATCGGCTGCCGGCACACCAAACGTAACTGCATCCATTTTATTAAAAGCGACTCTTCCTGTTTTAAGCATGATTACTTAACCCTTTTTTATATCTCTATATTTAAATAGTATCTGCTTCTGCCACACCGGCTGAAACATAACCACCATCGACAAACAACGTGTGTCCATTCACGTAACCGGCCGCCTCGCCTGCTAAGAACAGAGCAGCATCGGCCATCTCATCAACGGTACCGTACCGTCCTGCTGGGATCACTTTAAGATAATTAGCCCTGGTCTTTTCAGTATGCACTTGCCGCGTAAGCGGGGTATCAACAGGCCCAGGCGCTATAGCATTTACTGTTATACCGTGCCTTCCCAAATCCCGAGCTCCTTGTTTTGTCAGCCCAATAACAGCAGCTTTTGAAGTACCATACGCCGTTCTGTGCTCACCCGCCCTCTCCCCAGCGATAGACGCCACGTTAATAATTCGCCCATATTTATTTTTTAACATCTCTTTTGCGGCAACTTGCGCACAATATAGGCTGGCACTCACATTAATACGCATTATCCGATCGAATTCATCGGGACTAACCTCTGTGAAATGACCAAACCCCCCTACTCCTGCAACATTAACTAGAATATCTACGGTTCCAAAAATCTTTATTGTTTGTCCAATTAAATTCTCAACTGATTGAATATCCGACACATCAACTTCTATTGAATGTGCCAGACCACCTTTATCCGTGATCGATTTCGATGTTTGCAACGCCCCCCGACTATTTAAATCAGCAATCATTACAGCAGCCCCGTGCTGGGCAAAGAGATGAGCAACTGCTTCACCTATACCGCCAGCTGCTCCTGTGACGATTGCTATTCTATTCTTCAGGCGCATAACGGCTCCATTGCTTAAAGATCATCTTTTGTTAAGCGATTAAAAATAGGTTTTAACACGCGCACTCCAGGTGTATCAGTTGATATCTCCGAGGACTTTGATAACGATGTAACAGCTAATCCTCGACGTTTGACGTTCATGTCGAGACCAACAGAAGTTAACCAATGTACCTCCAGTTTTTCATCTAATCTGACTGTAATCTGGTCTTCTATTAATACTAACAACTCTTTTTCTTTAACATTTGGAGTAGTCTCTAATCCATCAAACAAATTCCTATTCCAATTATTCATTTTGTTTCGCCATACACCGGTTCCCGACGGACCAGCTTTATTTTTATATGAATGGCTATTAAAAAAGTCTAGTCCGTCTACATGGTGTAATGCAACAAAAGGAGCTTTCGCCTCGTGGATACACTCAAATCTTTGCGTTGCGTGAAACCCAGGGAATGAAAGTAACATTCTTGTATGCTCTAAATACCAATTATCCCAGGCCGAACGACCAGACAAGTCGATCAAATTCATTTCTACCATATATATCATAATAACTTCTTCATATTTGCCCAGTTCAGTTATAAATTAATCAGAGTTTTAGTCAAAAAGTCTGGTATAGGTATGATTTTTTACTTTAAGTGATCGATCTCGAATTAAAACAAAAAGTTTTGTTTTAATTTAATGTTAAATTGAAAAGTTTAGTGGGGAGCTTTTAATGTTACATGACAGATATGGTTTGGAATTATCTACCAATTCTTCAATCGCGCGCGATGCTTATGTGAACGCTGTCGACGCGGTGCTTTCCGCTACCGGTGATGCTGAGCGTTTATTGCAGACAAGCATTGAAGCTGACCCCGAGTTTGCCCTAAATTACGCGGTATTAGCTAGGGTACAGCAATTAAGCGGAAGGATGCCCGAGGCAAAGGCATCAGGTGAAAAAGCCGTTGAACTTGCAAAAAAAACTACCGACAGGGAAAAACAACATGCTCAGATTTTTCAGTTACTTACGAGTGGACAAGGGCCTAAAGGTTTAGAACTAATTCGATCGCATGTCCAACAATACCAAAGGGATGCTTTTGTACTGGCACCAGCATGTAGCGTCTTTGGGTTAATTGGTTTTAGTGGTCGTATTGAACGGGAAGATGAGCAGGTTGCATTATTAAAGCCACTAGTAAAAGCATATGGCGATGACTGGTGGTTTTTAACTGTGTATGCTTTTGCATTAGTGGAAATTGGTGAATGGAAACATGGTCGAGACTTGGTAGAACGAGCATTGGAACAAAATCCAAGGAGTGCCCACACGGCCCATGTTCGCGCCCATGCCTTGTATGAGGCAGGAGAAGATCAATTACTTGCTAGCTATTTAGAGAAATGGTTACCTGATTATTCGTCTGATTGCCCATTGAACTGCCATGTATGGTGGCATCTATGCCTAGCAAAATTAATGATCGGAGACCATCAATCAATTTTTGATATTTATGACCAACACTGTGCTCCGGGGAACACCACCAGTCCGTCTATTAATGTGTTTACCGACGGTGCATCATTGTTATGGCGATCAGAGTTGGCGGGTATAGAACGTTCCCATGATAGATGGGAGGCATTGTTAGATTACAGAAACTCAAGTTTTCCGAAACCTATGGTTTTTGTCGATGCCCATGGCGCACTACCTGCGGTAGCACTTGGAAACAAGACCGATTTAGACGAATGGCATGATCAGATTTTAGAGGCTGGCAACAACGGCAAATTGCCAGCCGGTCATATACCCGCGGAGTTAGCTAAAGCATTTTCGTCACATGCTAAAGGTGATTGGAGCTCGGTTATTTCTAT
>CALIMD010000174.1 GCA_938028645.1 uncultured Alphaproteobacteria bacterium | reverse complement strand
ATTGCAATGGGATCATTCAATATCGTAGCTGACGGGACTATTTCTCCCACATGATGAAAGGCCCAAGAATTGAATGGAGCTGTTCTCCAATTTGAAAGCGTGACTTGCTGCTCTTGCGAATTAGGAAAATTCTTCATCAATTCGGACATTTCACCCCCACCTCAGATTACTTTTCCAGGGTTCATTATTGAATTTGGATCAAGGGCGGTTTTGATCTTCTGCATTACTTGCAAAGCTGTTTCAGTCTTATAATGCGCAAGTTCTTCTCGCTTCAATTGCCCTATTCCATGTTCTGCGCTAATTGAGCCTCCGTATTTGTGTACTGTGCGATGAACCGCCTCATTAATTTTATCCCAGTTATCTATGAAGTCTTCCGTTTTTCCTAGCTCGGGCTCTGCTACATTAAAATGTAAATTGCCATCGCCGGCGTGACCAAACGCAATAAGCCTAGCTTCAGGTTCTACCTCTAGTACGGCATTCCAGGCGGTCTCATAGAATTCTGGGATTACGGAGATCGGCACTGAAATATCGTGTTTAATAGAGGCGCCTTCTATTTTCTGTGATTCTGTAGCGTTTTCTCGAAGTGACCAGAAGGCTTGTCTTTGAACCTCAGATTGGGCCAGAGCCGCATCTAGTATTAAACCATCTTCCATAGCTTTACCTAGAATAGTCTCAAATCTGTTGTAAAGTTCGCGACTATCGTCTGCGGTTGATACTAACTCCAATAATACATAGTGTTGGTAACGTTGGTTGAGGGGATCTTGGCTGTTGGGAATGTGCTTCAGCACTAAGTCCATAACGAGCCGAGATATTAACTCAAAAGTTTCAACACAATCACCACTTTCAGTCCTCGCCCTATTTAATAACTCGATGGCTGCAGAAACGCTGCTGACAGCACAATAAGCTGCATAAATCCCGCGCGGCTTTGGAAATAGCTTCAAGACTGCTGCTGTTATTATTCCTAAAGTTCCCTCTGAACCAAGGAATAGGTGTTTAAGATCATAACCTGTATTATCTTTTCTTAAAGCATGCAGACCTTCCAATATCTGCCCATCTGGAAGAACTACCTCGAGACCTAGTACAAGTTCCCTTGCATTGCCATATCGTAAAACATTTGTGCCGCCTGCATTCGTTGCCAGATTGCCACCTATCATGCAACTTCCTTCAGCGGCCAAGCTCAAAGGAAAATATCTATCTGACTCACTTGCGATTTGTTGAAGTTTTTGCAGGATGCAGCCGGCTTCAACTGTCATTGTATAATTATTTTTATCGAGATCCCGTATTCTATTCATTCGTGAAAGGCACAAAACAATTGATGGACTGCTCTCAAGGGGAACAGAACCTCCACACATACTTGTATTACCGCCCTGCGGAACGATTGGCATCATTGCTTGAGCGCAAATTTTTACGATATCAGCTACTTCTTGTGTTGTTTGGGGATAAACTACTAATTCTGCTCTACCTGTGTATATACCTCTCCAATCAACCACATGCGGCTGCATCGCAGCTAGTTCTGTTATGTAATTACTCGGACCGATGAGTGTTTTAATTTTATCCAGTGCCTCCAGCTGAGCAGCCGTTAATTCATATGTTTGGTCTCTGGCTTTACTCAAACTTGGCATCGCAATTTTTCATCCCATCTTGATTTCAAATTGTCGTGTATAGATAACAGAAAATGCTTCGTCCTATCAACTGGGTAAAGGTTTATCTGGGAGCCGCTGCCCGTTTTAATCGATCGTTGATTGCTATTCCTAGTCCATATTCTGGTATTGGGGCAACTGCGATCCCGGTAATGTTATTCTGATCCAGGTCTCGTAGCATTCGAAATAGATTTGCTGCAGCTTCGTTTAGCTCTGCCGTTTCGCTTAAGTTTTTTGATCCTGCGATTGAATTTTTTCCAAATCCCAAGAACACTTCACCAGGGCGTATACATGAAGCATTTAATCTGACCTTACAATTCGGCGCATAATGACTTTCCAGCATACCAGGTGCAGTAATCTTCGCCATTTTGCTTGCCAGGTTTATAGGGCCAAAATTATTTTCAATATCAACTTGAGTAATGGATCCAGGCCTTAGTATCGTGGGGTTGGCTCCCGAAACATCTAGCACGGTGGACTCTAACCCTACCCGGCAATCTCCGCCGTCTAAAATGACCTCTAATTCATTTTGGAATTCATTTATAACATCTTCTGCTCTAGTTGGACTTATCCTTCCTGATTTATTTGCGCTAGGTGCTGCTATTGGACGACCAGTTAGTTTTATAAGCTCATTGGCAATGGGATGATCCGATACTCTTAAAGCAACGGTAGACAGACCCGCTGTCGTTAACCAAGATATGGGACAATCTCTTTTTCTATTTAAAATGAGGGTCAGCGGCCCGGGCCAGAAACGCTTAGCGATTGCTAGTGCGTTTTTTGAGAATACACCGTAATGTTGTGCTTCCTCTATGGATCTTATATGGGTAATTAATGGGTTGAATTCTGGACGTCCTTTTATCGCAAATATTTTTGCAACAGCAGAATCATTGGTGGCATCAGCACCAAGACCGTAGACCGTTTCAGTCGGGAAGGCTGCTAACTCTCCCTCTCGAAGTTTAATTGCAGCATGGGTGATTTTTTCTTGCATAGAAGCGTTTGTGATCATTTGTAAACTAATCCAAAATTAGGAATAGGCCCGCCCCAATGATTTCATCCTAAAACAGAACGTCAAATGAAATTAATTTAAAGTGGGTCTTTTTTAAGTTATAGTGCTGTTTCATAACAAACAAACAATTTTATCGAATAATCCGCGTTATCTGCTGGGAACCGTGATACAAATTTTAAACAATAGTTAGAACTAAAACGTTTCAAAAATGCGATGAACCGTGTTCTAGGGGATTATTTCATGGAACCTGCAATCTGGTCGACTGTCTTAGATCACGTTTGTATTCAGACATCCGCCGCCAAGGCTATGCGAGACTTTTATCGTGATGCTCTAAGCATGCGAGAAATAAGACTCAATAAAACCTCTTGGTTGCTAGAGGGAGCAGAGAGGCGTCTCATTCTCTCTGAGGGGACCTCTAAGACGATCGGCTACAGTGGGTTTCGAGTTTTAAATGATAATAAATTGATTTCTCTTCGCAAAGCTATAGAGGAAAAAGGTGCTGCCCTAGTAGAAAATCCTTCGCCCCTATTTCAACAAGGGGCATTTGCAGTGGTAGACCCGGATGGAAATAAAATTTCTTTTGGTGTGAGATCATCAGCCAATTCAAAACCTGAGGGATTAGAAGGACGGTTACAGCATGTAGTCGTAGCAAGTCCCGGCCTTGATAAAATGATCGATTATTACCAGACAGTACTGGGTTTTCTTCCCTCCGATCACGTTATTAGTGATGATGGTAAAATTACAGCTGCATTTTATAGAACTGATCCTGAGCATCACACTTTTGCAGTCTTCGCGGCTGCAGAAAAAGCCTTTGACCATCTCGCGTTTGAGACACCATCTTGGAACTATATTCGGGATTGGGCAGATCGCCTAGCGTCCTTTGACATTCCGATCTGGTGGGGGCCGGGGCGACACGGGGCTGGTAATAATTTATTCTTTATGATCTTGGATCCTGACGGGAATAAGGTAGAATTTTCAGCCGAGCTGGAGCAGATGGATTTTGATCATCCAGTCAGACACTGGCCTCATAATCGGCGCACGCTTAACTTGTGGGGAAACGCCTGGATGCGGACTGAAAACTAATTTCTATTTTACTTGCCCCTAGCGACAAACCAACCATTTAAAAAATCAGGTTTAGCATATTGAAACTGGGTGCCATCAAAACCTGTCATTTTGCCTCCCGCTGCGATTAAAACAGCGTGCCCTGCCGCAGTATCCCATTCCATCGTAGGTCCTGTTCTCGGGTAAATATCAGCCTTGCCTTCTGCAATTAGACAGAACTTGAGAGAAGACCCTCTTGAGATAGATTGTTCAACTTTAAGCTCTGATATAAAAGTTTCTAGTTCGGGACTGCGATGTGATCGGCTAGCAACAACGGTGATCTT
>CALIMD010000173.1 GCA_938028645.1 uncultured Alphaproteobacteria bacterium | reverse complement strand
AAAAAGAAACGGCCCAAAAAAATCTTAAACCCTATATCTTTGATTGATGTTACCTCTAGAAATCCTGCGTGGAGATAACTCGGTGCTTTAGTTCGAACTGCCCCAAGAGAACTATTTAAAAATTATTAGCTCTGGTTCCGTGGATCTAAAAAGTCTCTAACTGCATCGCCCATTAAATTAGCACCAAAAACAGCTGCGCTAATAGCTATTCCAGGAAAGATAACTAACCACGGAGCAACCCGCACATATTCGGCAGCAGATTCGGAGAGCATTCTTCCCCAGGATGGATACGGCTCAGGGACCCCTAATCCCAAAAAGGATAAAGATGCTTCAGTCAGAATAGCAGAGCCAAGTTGGGCAGTACCTAAAACAATTAAAGGCGCTAAGGTATTTGGAAGTATGTGTCGAAACACAATTCTTAAGTCACTCATTCCAACAGCACGAGCAGCTTCAACAAAAGGTAATTCTCTTAAAGACAATACATTTGATCGAATTACACGCGCAACTTGGGGAACCAATGGTATCGAAATCGCTATAATAGTATTCTCAAGGGACGGACCGAGTGAGGCTGCCATAACTAAAGCCATGACTAACAAGGGCAATGCTTGCATCATATCAATAATACGCTGAATAAGAAGATCAAATAACCCCATCCAATACCCGCACATCAAACCAATAATAGTGCCTATTACACCCCCTAAAATTGTTGAGCCTATTCCAACAGCTAAAGAAATTCGAGCCCCATGGATAATCCGGCTCAGAACATCCCTACCCATCATATCACCGCCAAATAGCATATCTGAACCTGGCGGAGACAGTGACATTTTTGCACTTGTGGTTGTCGGGTCATAGGGCGCTACAAAGTCAGCAAAGACTGCAGCAAATACAACCAGAAAAACTATAAAGGAGCCTATAGCACCAAGTGGATAACGTTGACACAATCGCTTTGCTCTATACCATATAGAGCGATTTTTTGTCTTATTACTTCCAACTTCTTCACTGTTTTCAATAGATGACATTTAAAACCTTAATCCGAATATTTTATGCGGGGATCTAATGCGGCATACGCCAGATCAGTTAGAAAATTTATGACTACAACAATAACAGCGATAAACATGACTAGGCTTTGAACTATAGGGTAGTCACGCATTAGGATTGCTTCCACCAAAAAGTGGGCTACGCCAGGGATATTAAAGACTGTCTCAGTTATTATTAATCCGCCTATTAAAAAGGCTGCCTCTATACCAATAATAGTGGTAACCGGTAAAACGGCATTTCGCAGTGCATGTTTATAATTTATTGCATTATCAGAGGCACCCTTTGACATGGCCGTTCTGATATAATCCTGTCGCATCACTTCAAGCATTGAAGATCGAGTTAACCGCATTATCAAAGCGGAAGCGCGGAAACCGACAGCTGCGGAAGGTAAGAGATAAAGTAGCAATTCATCCCATAATGTTTCGGGCGTTTCTGTATAAATCGGAATTGCTCCGGTATACGATACACAAGCCATTAAAATCAAAAGAGCAAGCCAAAATGAAGGAAGCGATAGACCGCTTAAACTCACAACCCGCAGTGCATAGTCTAGTGCAGTATTTTGTTTAACAGCGCTGATGACGCCCAATGGTAATCCAAACAATATGGAGAAGAACAATGAAAGGGCAGCTAATTTTGCAGTAATCGGGATACGCGGCCCTATTTCATCCACGGCTGGCATCTCGGACACATAAGAAAAACCAAGATCAAAGGATATTAGGCCTACTATCCAATGATAATATTGTTCATAAATCGGTAGATCGAGGCCTAATTCTTTTTCTATCGTCGCCTTCTCAGCAGGATCCACAAAACCTGCAGAATCAAACATGATATCAACAATGTTACCAGGGACTAACCGTAATAGAACAAAGATGATAATAGACATTCCTAGTAGAGTAAGAAACATCAACAGGAATCTTTGGATAAGATAGCTATACAACACTATCCCCTTTTAAAAACGTTACATTCAATCGATAAGCTTGTCTTTTAAAAGATGCCAAACCAATTTTACAACAATCAGTTTGGCAATCTTTTTTACTCAACGGATTTACTTATCAAGATAGATGTCCTCAAACCTCCAACCATTATAGAGACTGTTTGTCTGAGTTTTGAAACCCTTTACATAAGGTTGGAAACAATTATACCGAACATTGTTCGCTATAATAGGTCGCGCTGCGTCCTCTTGAAGTTTCTTGTCTATTTCATAGACTAATTTCATACGCTCCGGGCCATTATCCATCATCGATTGTTTTTCGAAGAGCTTCATCATTTCCTCTTTACAATATCCTGTGTAATTACGCTGGGAACCACAGGCATAATTCTCATAGAACATTGCGTCGGGATCATCAACGCCGATCCCTGTAAGATTGAGACCTACCTGATAATCTTTCCGGGCCACTTTAGCGTGCCAATTACTGGTCTCCACTGTATCCAATTCCCCATCTATGAAAATCTCTTTGAGATGGTCGATCAATAGAACAGCAGGATCACGATATATAGCAATATTCCTGGTCGCTACTTTTACCTTAAGGCGATTATCGGGTCCGTATCCCAAACTCTTCATTATTTTTCGCGCTTCAGCTCTATTTGCCGCAACATCTGGGTGATATCCAGCCACATTTTTCAAAACCTCAGGAGGCATACCCCAAACCCCATGTGGAGGGGGCAGCATGGCGCCACTCATTATGAATTCACCATGACCAAGAATTTTGTTAAAGGATGCTCGGTCAATAGTCAAAACCATCGCTTTTCTTATTTTAGCATTATCGAATGGTGCCTTGAATTGGTTTACGATTAGATTTGTTGAAACATTCGTAGCGTGCTTTTCGCAAATTGCATGGGGAGCCTGTTTAATCAAATCTTTATAAATAGGAATACTAATATCTCCCGCAAAACTCATATCGAATTTACCCGCGATAAATCCTAGAACACGTGTTGAACGGCTCTTTATGATTGTCCACTCGTGCCCATCAAGAAGAGGACGCCCCTCCTTCCAATAGCTTTTATTCTTGGTAAATTTCACATGTTCATTTTGCTTTAAACTAACAAATTTAAATGGGCCAGTGCCGATTGGCTTGGTTCTCATCTTTTTTGGAGGAACATGACACGGATATACTGGCGAATAACCGCTGGCCAACAACATAAGAAAAGCAGGCTGTCTTCTCTTGAGGTTAAAGCTTACTTCATAATCACCGTTAGCCTCAACGCTTGCTAGGTTTTTATACCAAGACTTTCTGGGGTTTTTCCTCAGCTTAGCCTTCGACTTTCCTAGAATTAAATTCCACGTACAAACTACATCTTTAGCGGTGAAGGGCTTACCATCATGGAATTTCACACCCTCTCTTAAAGTAAAAGTTAATTTGGTTTTATCACCGGCCCATGCCCAGCTTTTTGCCAAGTCCGGTACTATCGTGTCTAAACTATTTACCGGTTTTGCCTGGTCAAACATTACAAGGTTATTAAATATACTCATATACGGAACCACAGTAGAGCTTGTCGCTTCTTCGTGAATCGACCCACTAGGAGGCGTTCCTCTATGATAGAATTTCAATATTCCTCCTGACTTTTCAGCCAAAGCTGCCGTCGATATTATCCCGAAACAGCTTGCGGAGACTACCGCAACTGCCAAGGCCTTAAATAAATTACTTCGCATAAATTAACCTCCTTATTAAAACGCCAAACAAGTTCAAACTTCTATGGTTTGATACTCGGAGCCAGCAACAATGAAAGGAATGTTCCTCTAATCACAATAGATAAAGCAAACTGAAACAGCTCCCCTCTGTACGAAAAAAGTCTAAGTCGCCAGATTATTTGCTACAAGTACATTACGTAGCCGTTAGAATTTAATCAGAAACCTGCTTCTTTTGAGATATTCAGAATACTATTTGAATAATTTTTTCAACACCCTCAGAAGCTAGTTCCTCTGTTAATCCCTGAAAACATTCATTTAACTGAAATATTACCCAGCTATATGAAGGCTTCTGTCAGCTATGACACTAAATGAACCTCGGTTTTTTATTCGTTCGTAATAAAACTCTAGATTGGGCATTTTGGGCTTCGTAATATCGAGCAGATAAAACCTGTGGCAACGAATGGAGATTGGAATATCCCCCATACTCCAACTATTACCGGCTATATAACGTGTTTTGGCTAATTGGTTTTCAACTATCCCAAACTCTTCAATCAGCCTTTTTTCCGATCTGATCTGTAACTCATTGTCACGAGCATGCGCCGGCAACCGAAATCTTTGCTCCACCAAGTTATGCATAGGACTAATTAACTTGTTATTCTCCCACATCATCCAACGTAATGCCGAATTGCAGAGATAAACATCATCCCCATAAAATAACCTAGAATTGTATTTCATCCCTAGATACTGAACAATCGCATTAGACTCCCACAGAATATAGCCATTGTCGTCAAGGGTAGGTATCGTTCTTGTGGGGTTCATATCATAGTATTTGTCTGTGTGTACCACGCCAAACGGCTTTCCACCTTTAGCAACTGAACCATCTGGCCCCATAGTCGCGCTTGCCAGGATATAGTTATACTCCAAACCCAATTCCGCCAACGCCAACATTACCTTCTGGGTTCTAGCAGATGTCGGTCTACCATAAAGTTTTATCGCCATATTTCCCACCTCACACATATATAAAGCCGCCTTTTTAGGGGCGGCTTTTTTTATATTGGTTGCGGGGGTAGGATTTGAACCTACGACCTTCAGG